>JBAVVQ010000244.1:0-3748 GCA_049697375.1 Rhodomicrobium sp. | reverse complement strand
ATCCTTTCGGTCACCCTCTTCGAGAAAATGCCGATAAATCAAGCCCTTGCCGGAGGCGGCCCCAAATACGATATTGTGCAAGTAAATAACCAATTGAATCTATTCGCTTATTAGCCGGACAGCAGTGAGACCAGCTGGCACTCGTCGCCGTTCCCGAAGTACGTCCAACTGTGGGTGCCCGCCTCTGCCAGAAGCGCTACGTCGGGGTGTGCGGCCAGAGCCGCGCGCAGCTTCCGCACGCGCGCGTGCGTCTCGGGAAGGTTCGTGCAATCCGTACCCTCGCGTTTGATCAAGAACGGCACGGCATCAAGGCGGAAGCCGTCGACGCCGCGCTCGATCCAGAATTCCATGATGGACAGCATCTCGCCGAAGACGGCCGGCTCGTCCCAGTTGAGATCCGCCTGCTGCGGATAGAACGTCGCGAAGAAATAATCACCCGCCCCGCTCGGTATCCAGTTGCGGGGTTTGGCGAACGGCATTGGATTGATGGCGTCAGGAAACTCGCGGCCCGTTTCGCTCCAGAGATAGTAGCGGCGCTTCGGGCTCTCTTTCGACGAGCGCGCCTCGATAAACCACGGATGCTCGACGCTCGTGTGATTGAGCACCAAGTCCGTGACGATACGGATGCCTTTCGCTTTGGCCGCCGCTAAGAAGGCCTCGAAATCATTGAGGGTTCCCAGCTCGGCGCGCACGCCGCGATAATCGCTCACGTCGTAGCCCTCGTCGACCATCGGCGAGGGATAATGCGGCAGAATATGCAAACAGTTTACGCCAAGCTGCGTGAAATAGTCGAGGCGCTCCGTGAGCGTTCTGATATCGCCCGCGAATTTGTCGATATACAGCTCGTAAATCTTCGCCGCCTGCCACCACATACCCTTCCTCCGATGCTAAACGAAAGGCGCCCGCTCCTGATGCCCGAGCACGCGCTTTGCAAGCCGCTCTTTTCTCTCCGCATCGAAACGGCCTGCAATCGGCTGCGCCATTTATCGGGCGGACTGTTTCCGCAAAAACGATGAAAGGATCGCCGCAGCGTCTGCTGGAAACTGATCGACGAAGAAGTGGCCGCCGGGGAGCGAGGCGGCTGTCGTATTCGAACAGCGCTTGCGCCATTCCGCCGGGATGTCGAAGAGCTTGGCCATCTTTCCGTCCGCTCCAAAGAATACGAGCGTGGGACATTCGACCTTCGTATCGAGGTCCTGCTTGTCATGTTCGAGATCGATCGAGGCCGCTGCGCGGTAGTCCGAGCACGAGCCGTGGATCATCTCCGGGTTGCGCCACGCGGCCCGATAGGCGCCGATCATTTCCGGGTCGAAGTCGGCGATCGTCGCCGCGCCCCAGCCGACAAGGCAGGTTTCGTAGAAAAAGTCGGGATCGTTCCCGATTAACCGCTCCGGAAACGGCTCAGGCTGGGACAGGAAATACCAATGCCAGTAAGAACTCGCGACGAACCGGTTGGTGTCCATGAACATGGCGTAGGTCGGAACGATGTCCATCACTGAGAGCGACATCACCGCCTCCGGATGGTCGAGCGCCATCCTGTGGCTTGTGCGGCCGCCGCGGTCATGGCCAACCACATGGAACCGGTCGAAACCAAGCTGGCGCATGAGGCCGAGCTGATCCCGCGCCATGGCGCGAAACGAATAATTCGAGCGGTCCGGAAGGCATTTCGGCTTGGCGGAGTCGCCGTAGCCGCGCAGGTCGGCGCAAACGACGGTAAACTCTTTCGCCAGCTCTGGCGCCACGCGCGCCCACATCGCCATCGTTTGCGGAAAGCCGTGCAGGAGGAGAACGGGCGCTCCCCTGCCGCCGACGGCGCAGGCGATATCGAGACCTTCGACTGGCGCGACTTTGCGCTCAAAGCCTTCGAACATGGCTCGTTCCTCTCTTACCGGTTACCTGCGCCAGGAACTGCCTTGGCCGGTCCGCCACATGCTCCAAAGCCATTGCGCATAAGCTCAATACCGGCCCGTGCCCGCGATCTTGACATAAAATCTTACGCCCTTCGACGGCAAACGCACCGCCCGTGCGCAAGAGCGCTTCGGGTCTAGAATGACCGGATGCGCAGCGCTCTTTCGTCAGCTAAAATGAACGGGCAAGACAAGCGCTTCCACGGTTTCACGCCATGCTTTACGATGGCCGCGGAGATTATATCCGGCGGTATGAGCCTAAAAGGGTCTCCTCACCGGGGCTGGGGGTGACAGCCTTGCTTGCCGCCCTCTTGGTTGCGGGGGCTTTCCTTTGGGTCTCCGCCGCCGCTCCTAACCAGGCTTCCGAACCCGGCCAGTCTTTTCAGCAACTCTTTATGTGGGGGTAAGGAGCGACGCAAGGATCTCGCCCGCGCGCCGGCATTGCCCCGCGCTGACATTCAGATGGGTGGTGGCGCGCACCATTCGCGGCGCGAAGGCGAGCACAAGAACGCCTTGCTCCCTGGCGCGCCGCACCACCGTTTCGGCGTCCGGAAGGCAGCCGGGCAGCTTGAAGATCACGATGTTGGTCTGCACGGTCGTCCTATCGATCTCCGCGCCGGTCTGAGCGATGAGGTCCGCGATAGCGCGCGCGTTCGCGTGGTCTTCGGCGAGGTGCGTCATGCCTTGGTCCAGCGCATAAAGGCCGGCCGCCGCAAGAATTCCGGACTGCCGCATCGCGCCGCCGAGCATCCGCCTCACGCGTACGGCGCCGCGCATGGCCGCCGCCGTACCGGCGATGAGGCTTCCGGCCGGACAGCCCATCCCCTTTGACAACGCGACCGATACCACGTCGAAGGGAGCAGCCAATTCCGCCAGCGACAGGTTGCTGGCGACCGCCGCATTGAAAAGCCGCGCCCCATCCAGATAGGTGGCGACGCCCAGCGCCCGGGCGGCCGCACAGATGGCGACGATATCGCCTTGCGGAAAAACCACGCCGCCGCCACGGTTATGGGTGTTTTCGATGGCGATCAGCGTTGTGGGCGGGAACACGAAATGCCCGGCAGGCTTGAACGCATTCCTGAAGTCTTGTTCCTTGAATGCGCCACCCTGTCCCGCGACCGCAAACTGCACGCCGGCATTGGCGGCGGACGCGCCGGCCTCGTGCCAAACCATATGCGCCTCCGCGCCCACGACGATCTCATCGCCTGGACGCGTCAAAAGCCTAAGTCCGATCTGGTTGGTCATCGTGCCGCTGGGCGCGAAGATGGCCGCCTCTTTTCCGAGGAGAGAAGCGATCCGTTCCTGCAGCAGATTGACGGAGGGGTCCTCACCATACTGGTCGTCGCCGACTTCCGCGCGCGCCATCGCCGCCCGCATCGCCTCAGACGGCTTGGTGACTGTATCCGAGCGGAGGTCGATCACATCCATTTCAGGCGCCTGCTCCGTGCATTGCCGGGCTGCTAAAGGCCCGTGCCCGATTGTTATGCCCGATGCTGAATTGGTGAGACGATCATGATTTTGTAATGCGCGCCGCTCTTTTACGCCATCGGCGCCCAAAACTCGCGGATCAGCCCCCGCACCGCTGCCGCCTCATCGGCCCCGTTCACCGCCCGGCGAAACTCCGCCGCCCCGGGCAGCCCCGCGCTGTACCAGCCGAGATGTTTGCGCGCGATCCGAACCCCCGCATGCTCCCCGTACCAGGCAAGCATCGCCTCGAAATGCTCCATTACGGTTTCGAACTGCACGCCGGGTCCCGGCTCATCCGGCGTGGCGCTGCCGCGCAAAGACGACGCTACCTGCGCGATGATCCAAGGGCGCCCAAAAGCCCCGCGCCCGATCAA
>JBAVVQ010000243.1:0-4472 GCA_049697375.1 Rhodomicrobium sp. | reverse complement strand
GGCCTCGCTCATACCCTTCTGAAATTGAACTTTGTTGCGCGCCATGGGAAACCCGTTGCAAATCAGTTGTTCTTGTTTTGTTCCATAGCATACCCAATCCGGCTGACGCAAGTGCGTAATCAGGATTCGTTTAAATTGGGTTTGTTTCGTAAAATGGCCATAAGTAAATATGTAAGTAACTGTCCTGGCTGCCGGAATTCGCCAGCTCGAGGCCGCATTGCCACACGGACGCGCGAGATAACTGCTGGCGGATCGCAAGCGCATGCTAGCTCGCGTGACGCACTTCGCCATCGTCGCCGGACCAGTTCACCCGCAGAGTGGCGAACATGGTCGCGGTGAGGAGAATAAACCCGGCGATGGATCCTGCGAGCAGCGCATAGTCCTCGAGCTGTAGGATCATGTAAAGGAGACCGAACAGCACGCCAAAAATGCCGAGCATGGTCAGACCGCGCCCCAGGCTTTGCATAGCCATGCCGACATAGGCGGAAATCATGACGCCGGTCGCCACCGAAGCGGCGAGATAGGCGCCCGAAAAGCCGATATGCTCCGACAGCGAGAGCAGAAGCACGTAGAAGATCACAATCGCGAGGCCCACGAAAATATATTGGATCGGATGGACACGCCGGCCGCTCAGCAGCTCGAGCACGAACACGCCGCCAAATGCCGCCGCCACGAACAGAAAGCCGTATTTCAGCGCGCGCTCGACCAGCGCGTAGAAGTCCACCGGCACATACAGATTCACGCCCAGGTCTTTGCCCATGAACCGGTCGAGCATAATCGCCTGCGGCGCCCCGGCCCAGGCTTGCGGCACATCGCGTGCAAGGTAGGGAACGCTCCAATTGGCCGAAAACCCTTGGCCGCTGATCGTCCGCGACGCCGGAAGGAAGCCTGTGAAGCCCGGATGCGGCCAATTCGAGTCCAGCGCGACGGTATTCTCACGGCCCGCCGGCGCAAAGGCGAGTGAAGATGAGCCATCAAGCACCAGCTCGATCTTGAAAGGCAGCGGCGCGCCTCCCTTCAGTCCGCCAGCAGCGGCAAGCGGTTTCAGCCGCGCGTGAATGCCGTTCATCCTGCCTGCCGCATCGTCAAGCCCGGCGCTCGGCTCGAAATCGATCTTCTGCGCGCCGGTTTGAAGTTGCACATTGTTCTTGAGCCCGGAAACGTCTTGGATGCCGAGCGCGATGAACGCATCCTGCCAGCGGACGGACGCCGGCGTCTCGGGCTCAACGAGACTTAAATCCGCGGCGCCGAATTGGCCTTCCAATGTGAGCTTGCCCTGATAAACCGTCACATCGTAGATCGAGCGACGCCGGATCTCGGTTTGCACGTTACCGTTCACGTTCAGCGTGTCCGGCAGGAATACGGCCTGCCGCGTCGCCTCCACATCCACGGCCTTGCCGTCAACGATCCGTTGCGTCCTCAGCGTATAGGGCACGATCAGATAAGGGCCGAGAATGCGCTGGCTGCCGCCCCAGTCATGGGCGATCTCTGCCTGCACGGCGTTGGCCCGGCTCTGGCGTTCCGCGCTGAACAGCCAAACCACGCCGCTAAGAGCCGAGATGAAGAGGACGAGCAAGCCAACGAGCACGAATTTGAACGATGGAGAGCGGACGAAGCTGGCGAAAAATCCCAATGCGGCCATGGGGCAATCCTTTGCATCTCGGCGGCAAGCGCCCGCACGAGCCTCGCCTCCGCGCTGGGCGTTTCGAACCTATACTTCGTGCCACTGGCCGTCAGGCCCCCGGCATGCCCTGCCCGTCATTGTCGCAGGCCTGCCGTCGACGTAGGCGGTTTGCGAAAATGCCCGGCACTGCATGTCATTGTAGGAGTAGATCGGTTGCGGCTCGATATAACCATAATGTCCATTGGGGCTACGCCACTCCGCGCGATTGCCGTTTTCAAAGGCGGTATATTGCGCAGCGGCGGCGCGACGGCGATCCTCTTCGTCCATGGAGGCGCCGATCCTGTTGCCAATGAAGCCGCCGACGACGGCGCCTGCGACAGTTGACGCAACGCGTCCGCCGCCCCTGCCGAACTGACTCCCGATTAACGCCCCGGTTCCCGCTCCGACAAGCGTGCCCGCATCCTCGTGCGAGGCGCATCCTGCCGACAGAACCGCCATTGCACACGACACAAAAATAAGTCCTAGCTTTTTCATGTCCCCTCGAAGCGGGCGAATCGCCCGTCGCTCTTAGCCATTTTTGTGCAACCCTGGGCGGTTGTTTCGGGCGATTTTGCGTCATCAGGCGGCGGGGAGGGTGAGACAGGCTCTTAGACCGCCGGTAGCTGCCTCTTCGAGACGCAGCGATCCGCGATAGAGGTGTGACAGGTCGGCGACAATCGAAAGACCAAGTCCCGAGCCGGGCACGCTTTCGTCCAGACGGCGGCCGCGCTTGACAGCGGAGCGCCGGAAATCTTCCGGCAGACCGGGGCCATCATCCTCGATGATGAGTTGGAATGTGCGGTCGCCCTGGGACGAGGCGCCCTCGGACGCCTGAACCTTGACCAGGACGCTGGACCTCGCCCATTTGCAAGCGTTGTCCATGAGATTGCCAGCCATCTCTTCGAAATCCTGCTTTTCTCCGAAAAAGCGCACGCCGTTAGGGCAATCGACCTGAAGGCGCAAAGCCCTGGCTTCGTAGATTTTCTGCAAGGCGCGGGAAAGCGCGCCAAGCTGAACGCCCACATCGGTAACCCCGCTCGCCGGCCGGAGCTGCGCCGCGATACGCGCGCGATCGAGGTGATGGGAAATCTGCTGCTTCATGAGCGCAGCCTGCTGCGCGACCTTCCCTGCAAAATCGGTATTCTGCGATGCGGCCTCGTTGATGATGACGCTCAAGGGGGTCTTTAGAGCGTGTGCGAGATTGCCGACGTGGGTTCGGGCGCGCTCGATAACGCTTTTATTGGCCTCGATAAGGGCGTTCAGCTCCTCTTGCAACGGCAGAATCTCATCGGGCGGCGTGCCTTCCAGCCTTGTCTCCTCTCCCGACCTGATCGCGGCTATTTTCCTTCCGATGTCCTGAAGCGGACTGAGCCCGAACCGAACCTGGAAGAAGGTCGCGAGCAGAAGGCCGACCCCAAGAAGGGCGAGCGTAAGCACGATCGTGTTCGTCAGATAACGCGCTTCCTCATAGATTTGGGCCGTGTCAAAGGCCACGGAGATCGAAAAGACGCGGCTCTCGTTTTCCTGGCCGAAATCGATGTCCCGCTCCAGGACGCGCAGGACCTGTCCTTCCGGCCCATCGATATAGGATTGGCGTATCTGCCTGGAGTCGGGTTTGATGCCGATTTCGCTCGGGGTCTTGTATGTTTCGCCTGCGAGCGAGTCCGATTTGAACATCGGCTCGCTTCCTGAATCGGCGGGCCGTATCTGCCAGTAAGCGCCGGAAAAAGGCCTGAAAAAGAGCGGCTCCCCGACATCGTCCGGCTTCCTGATGTCGAGCGTGCCCTGCGGCGCGGCCTTCGCTATGATGTTTTCGAGATACTGATTGAGCCGTTGATCGAAGCTGTCTTCGAGAAAGTCGCGGCAGAGTGAAATCAAAATCGCGGCTGTGATCGACAGAATCATAAGAGTCCAGGCCGCCGACGAGATCACAAGCCGAAGGGCAAGCGAGTTGGCCCTCATGAGCCCCTCTTCGCGCTCCCGTCGGCGTCCTGCGATGGCGAGAGACAATATCCGAGGCCGCGCACGGTGTGGATGACGTCGGCGGGAATCTTACGCCGGAGCCGCCCTATGAACACTTCGATCGTATTCGAGTCGCGGTCGAAATCCTGCTGGTAGAGATGGTCGACGAGTTCGGACCGCGACACGACCCGGGACTGATGATGCATCAAATAGGATAAGAGCCTGAACTCGAGCCCGGTCAGCTTGACGGCCGAGCCATTGAATGTCACGCGCGCCGTGCGGGTATCGAGGCGCAGGAGCCCGCATTCAAGTTCCGCTTTCGCCACCCCCGCGCTGCGGCGCAGGAGCGCGCGGATCCTGGCGATGACCTCCTCCATCTGGAAGGGCTTGGCGACATAATCGTCGGCGCCCGCATTGATGCCTGCGACCTTTTCGCTCCAGCGGTCGCGCGCGGTCAGAATCAGCACCGGAGTTTTTATATCCGTTCTGCGCCAGCGCTCCAGCACGGTGAGGCCGTCAATCTTAGGCAAGCCCAAATCGAGGATAATTGCATCGTAGGGCTCGGTTTCGCCGAGATATCCGCCTTCCTCGCCGTCAAATGCGGCGTCGGCTGCATATCCGGCATCGGTCAGCGCGGCGACAAGCTGACGGTTCAAGTCCAAGTCGTCTTCGACAACCAGAACGCGCATAACCTGCCTCCGGCCTTAGATCAACCCGCCTTTAATCGGAACGATTAAAGGCGGAAAAGTTGATCGATGCTAAAGCGCCAGAGCGGCTTATCCGCGTTCAAATGGACGCGGGCCGCTCTAGTGGGCGGCAAGGCGAAGAGTGCGAACCTTGCCGGATG
>JBAVVQ010000242.1:0-2052 GCA_049697375.1 Rhodomicrobium sp. | reverse complement strand
CCCGCGCACCGCGCGTTATCCCGTGCACGACAGGACGCGGCTCATCAGCTTTTGGGAGCGAGCAAAATTCGTGTAGCTTATCAGTGGCGATCCCGTCCGTGACGTGGAAAGCCTCCGAGTTTAGCGGCGCACACAATGCCCAAGGACGCGAAGTGCAGGCGGCTTCGGCGTGTCGGCGATACAGGGACGGAAATGGCGACACTTGAGATCAGCAGCGTGCCGGCAGCCGAGGACAGGGACGAAGAAATGTCGGCCCCCGGTCTCAGGAAGAATTTCGAGCGCCATCTCCGCCGCACACTAGCAAGGGACCGCTTCAGCGCGACTGACCGGGACCGGTACTTCGCGCTGGCGCTAGCCGTGCGGGACCAGCTGGTCGAGCGATGGATCGCGACCCAGCAGACGCATCACAAGAAGAACGTGAAGAGGGTCTATTATCTATCGCTCGAGTTCCTGATCGGGCGGATGATGGGCAACAACGTCATCAATCTGCAAATGGAAGACATCTGCCGCAAGGCCATGTCTCAAGAAGGGCTCGATTGGGAGGATCTCAGAGAATACGAAATCGACGCGGGCCTCGGCAATGGCGGCCTCGGCCGGCTCGCGGCCTGTTTTATGGACTCGATTGCCACTCTGGATCTTCCCGCTGTCGGTTATGGCCTCCGATACGATTTCGGGATTTTCAAGCAGAACATTAAAAACGGTTACCAGGTCGAGCAGCCCGACGAATGGCTGAAGCACAGCTATCCCTGGGAGATCCTTCATCCTGAATTCTCGTTCGACGTCCAGTTCGAGGGCCGGGTAGAGGCCAGATACGGTCCGAAAGGACCGGAGTACCACTGGCTTGATACAAAAACCGTTATCGGGATTCCTTACGATCAACCCGTCGTGGGCTACGGGGGAGCCACCGTTAACACCCTCAGGTTGTGGTCGGCCAAATCAGCCGAAGAATTCGACCTGGATGACTTCAACCGCGGCGAGTACGTAGAAGCGGTCGCGAACAAGGTGCTCGCCGAGAACTTGACCAAGGTTCTTTATCCGGACGACTCCGTCTCTGCCGGCAAGGAACTCCGTCTCAAGCAGGAATACTTCTTCGTTTCTTGCACGATCCAAGACATTCTGCGGCGGTTCAAGTCGGACGGCAACTCATGGGAAAGCTTTCCAGATAAGGTTTTCGTGCAACTCAACGACACGCACCCGGCGCTTGTCGTTCCCGAACTCATGCGCTTGCTTATGGATCGCGAAGGATTGGAGTGGGATGAAGCCTGGCAAATTTCGACCGCTTCCACGGGCTATACCAACCATACGATCCTTCCCGAGGCTCTCGAGAAATGGCCTATCTCCATGCTGGAGCGGCTGCTTCCGCGTCACCTGCAGATCATCTATGAAATCAATTCTCGTTTTCTCCGCGAAGTCGCCTGCCACTATCCTTACGACTCCGACCGCCTCCGCCGCATGAGCATCACCGAAGAGGGCGACCCGAAGCACGTCCGCATGGCTCATCTGGCGATTGTCGGTTCCTCCTCCGTCAACGGCGTATCCCAGCTCCACACCGATCTTCTGCGGAACAAGGTTCTTAGGGATTTCGCCGAATACTGGCCGTCGAAATTCAACAACAAGACGAATGGGATAACGCCGCGGCGCTGGCTCTTGAAAGCCAATCCGCGGCTTGCGCAATTGATCACCGAGGCGATCGGCGAAGAATGGATTACGGACCTTGAAGAGCTGCACAAACTTGAAAGATTCGCCGATGACTCTGCCTTTCGCGAGAGCTTCCGCGCGGCGAAGCAGCATAACAAGCAAGCGCTGGCGCGGCTTATCGGCGGCGCCCTCGCCGTCGCCGTTTCGCCGGAGTCGCTGTTCGATGTTCAGGTGAAGCGGCTCCACGAGTATAAGCGGCAGTTGCTGCTCGTCCTCTACATCATCGTTCTCTACAACCGGCTCAAGAGCAACCCAGCCCTGAACATCGTGCCCCGGACCTTCATTTTTGGCGGCAAAGCGGCGCCGGGCTATGCGATGGCCAAGCTGATCATCAAGCTCATTCATCAAGTCGCC
>JBAVVQ010000241.1:0-1674 GCA_049697375.1 Rhodomicrobium sp. | reverse complement strand
TGTAAACTCTCACGATCTCCAACTCAGAGACGCGTGTCATGACAAGCGCCTATACTCAGCATCTCGACAGGACGCCCGCAAATTTCCAGCAACTGACGCCGCTCGGCTTTCTTGCCCGCGCCGCGCTTGTGTTTCCGGATTACCCGGCCATCGTGCATGGGGACAGGACGTCTTCATACTCCGAGTTCTATGCACGCTCCCGGCAGCTCGGTTCAGCGCTGACGAAGCTTGGGATCGGCAAGAATGACACCGTCTCCGTTATGCTCGCCAATACGCCTCCCATGCTGGAGGCCAAGTTCGGCGTGCCGATGACAGGCGCGGTCCTACATTCGATCAATACGCGGCTCGACGCGGCCAACGTCGCTTTCATGCTCGATCATGCCGAGACGAAGGTGCTCATCACCGATACCGAATTTTCGAAGGTGATCGGGGAAGCGCTGCAAATCGCGAAAGCGCGGCCCACGATCATCGACTACATGGACCCGGTCTTTCCAGGCCTCGGGTCGCGGCTCTCTGAAACGGAATACGAGGATTTCCTCGCGGGCGGCGATCCCGAGTTCGCCTGGAAGATGCCGGACGACGAGTGGGACGCCATCACGCTCAATTACACCTCGGGCACGACCGGCAACCCGAAAGGCGTCGTCTATCACCATCGCGGCGCTTACCTTCTCTGCCTCGGAAATACGCTGGCGGCCAACATGGGCAAGCATCCGAACTACCTCTGGACGCTGCCTATGTTCCATTGCGACGGCTGGTGTTTCGGCTGGACAATCCCCGTGCTGGCGGGCACGCAGGTGTGTCTGCGCTATGTGCGGCCGGACGCCGTGTGGAACGCGCTCGCCGATAACAAGATCACCCATCTCTGCGGCGCGCCTATCGTCATGGCCACGATCCTCAACGCGCCTGACGACATGAAAAGGGAGCTACCGCAAACGGTCGAGTTCATGACGGCGGCCGCCCCGCCTCCCGAGCCCGTGCTCGCCGCAATGCGAGCTGCGGGTTTCAATGTCACGCATCTCTACGGGCTCACGGAAACATACGGGCCCGCGGTCGTGAACGAGTGGAAGGGCGAATGGGACGCGCTCGACGGCGCCGGGCAAGCGCATAAAAAGGCGCGCCAGGGCGTGCGCTATGTTTCCCTCGAAGACCTCAATGTCATTGACCCCGCCACGATGACGCCCGTTCCCGCGGATGGCGGGACGCTCGGCGAGGTGATGTTCCGCGGCAATCTCGTCATGAAAGGCTATCTCAAGAATCAGCAGGCGACGGAGGAAGCAATGGCCGGCGGCTGGTTCCATTCCGGCGACCTCGGGGTGATGCACCCGGACGGCTACATCCAGCTCAAGGACCGCTCGAAGGACATCATCATTTCGGGGGGCGAAAACATCTCGTCCATTGAATTGGAGGATGTGCTTTATGGCCACCCCGCCGTGCAGGCCGTTTCCGTGGTGGCGAAACAAGACGACAAGTGGGGCGAGACGCCTTGCGCGTTCGTCGAGCTGAAGCCGGGCAAGACGGCGACGGCGGAGGAACTCATCGCCCATTGCCGCCAGCACGTGGCTCATTACAAAGCCCCGCGCCACGTTGTTTTCGAGGAACTGCCGAAGACTTCGACCGGCAAGGTGCAGAAGTATGTCCTGCGCGAGAGGACGAAGAAGATTTGAGCGCCTTCTA
>JBAVVQ010000240.1:0-5833 GCA_049697375.1 Rhodomicrobium sp. | reverse complement strand
ATCATTTAGGGGCGCGCGTTTGCTGATTGGCGCAGCAATCGCGCGTAGTTGCTGCCAAGGGGTGGCGGAACGGCGACGCCAACTTGAAAGATCGACATGCGCAAACTCACAACAATTACGGCCTTGGCTCTGCTAATGGCGAGTTCCGCTTCGGCAATAGCCGATGGTATGCCGAGTTTAAAGGATAAACCCGTTGCTGCGCCTACGCCCGACTGGGATATCGCCTTCGGTGGCTACGTTGCGTCCGACTATATGTTCCGCGGCATCAGCCAGTCCGCGCATTGGCCCTCGGGTTCGGCTTACACCGAACTGCGCTATAATATCCAACCGACCATCCAGCTTTATAGCGGAATTGCGATCGAGAGCATCGACTATCCGAACCGCGCCGCCTCCGAAACGGACTTCTACTTCGGCGTCCGTCCCACCTTCGACAAGCTCGCCCTCGATTTCGGCGGCTGGTACTACTGGTATCCCGGCGGGCGCACATTCAACGGACTGGGCGCGACAGCCGCCGATGGCTCCAATGCAAGCTGCACCAACGGCTTTATTGCCGCCAATGCTAGCTGTAACGTCTATGTAGGGGACGCGAGCTTTTGGGAAGTGTACGGCAAGGCGACCTATACCGTCACCGACACATTCACGCTCGGCGGAAACGTGTTCTACGATCCCACATGGCTGAATTCGGGCGCTGACGGCACTTACGCGTCGGTCACAGCGAAATATGTGCTGCCCGCCACCTGGATGCCGAACAAGGATTTCGGCGCGTTTATCTCGGGCGAGTTTGGCCACTACTGGTTCGGCAGAACCAGCTCGTTCTACGGCAACACCGTTTTCCCGGGCCAAGCTGACGGCATTCAATTGCCGGAATACAACACCTGGAACGTGGGACTGTCTTTTACCTATAAAGTCTTCACGCTCGACCTGCGCTACGTCGACACCGATCTGTCCAAATCGAATTGTAACGTTCTCACCGGCGATCAAGGGGCATCCTTCAGCGCCGGCAACATCACGGCCATCAATCCAAGCGGCCTTGGCTCGAACTGGTGCGGATCGACTTTTGTCGCCAAGCTCTCCTTCGACCTGACCGCCAATACAAACCTCAAATAGGCCAAATTCCTTCATTGTGGGGCAACGCGCTGCAAAATAAGGCCGGGACCAATCCCGGCCTTAATTTTTTGTCCAGGTTGGGAACGCGCCGTTCTTCGAAGGTCACTGCTCCGCAAGACCTTCAGAGTGACTGCCGCCCACGCCAGTCTGCATGATCAAGCGAACAAGTTCGGCCTGACGCCCGGCCCCAGTCTTTTGGAACACGCGGCCCAGATGGGTACGCGCCGTCGCCAGGCTGACGCCTCGTCTGTTCGCTGCAGCTTGCAAGCCGTTACCGGTGCAAATCTCTACGGCAAGCGCCGCTTCCGCAGCGGTCAGACCATATCGAGCCCGAAGTTCCTCCGGGCACGGCAAGGAGCGCGGAGGCGAAGATTTTACAACGAGCATCGCAACCGGCTGGATTGGAAGAAGCCAGCACACCTTGATCCGCGTTGGGATGACAACAGCGGTTAAAGGCGCGCCATCGTTCAGGCCATGCAACAAAATTTGGCCGCCGGCCTCATTAGCGATCGCCTCACCGGAACAAGACGCCACCAATCGATGCAATCTCACGGCATCGGCGGCCCAAAGCGGGAAGATGCGACCGCCCCCAATCCGGAATGCGCGGCCCGGTGCAAAGAGAAGCTCAGCAGCCTTGTTGACAAACAAAGGCCGGGCTTCGGCGTCAAGCAGGATCACGCCGTCATCAAGATGATCCAGGATTTTCACAAGCCCCCCACGCTCGGCTTCCAGGAGACGAAGCTTTAGGCTAACCGCCATCGCGCGCTGAAGATGGGGAGCGAGCAAGCGGCAGAGTTCAATCTGATCCTCCTGAAACTCCTTTGTACGGTGCACCCCAATCATGATCCGCTGATTGAGGTCGCTGGAAAGGACCGTGTAGAGCTTATTGCAAAGCCCTTGTGGCAGAATCCAATCGTTATAAATCTCGCTCTTCTCAAACTCGCTCCTGGGAAGAACCATCCGATCGGTTGCGACGCTACCCGCCTGAAGCGCCCTGATTCGTGGCATCAGCGGGGAAATTTATGGTAATAGGCGTTATAGCTGGTCAGGAAAGCGGACTCTGTCAGGGGAGCAACGTAGGCCGAAAAGCGTTTGCCTTCTCCGCTGATCCCAAGGACTGCGCCATTGCCGCCAAGCGTGGCCGCAAGAGTGCGGAGCACATCTTCCCAACGCGAGAAGTCCGCGGCGGCGCCGTAAATCCCTGTTAGGAGGCTAGAAAAATCCGATTGGGCAAGCATGCGCTATTGCGATTTCAACGCCGCCAGCCATTGCCCTCATTCGCCAAGCTAGCGAAATACCTAAAAATAGTCAAACGAACGGCTGATGCCCTGGCGCATGGAGTTGCTATCCTTTGCCGTACAAGCTTTGCGGACGTTGGGCTTGGTCTTCGCTTTACGTTCCGCGAAAGAACAGGGAGGAGAAACATGAGTAAAGCAGCGTTGGCACGGCTTCGAATGGGGTCAAAAGCATTTGGAATGGCAGCGGCCTTATCGCTCGGGCTCATGGCCACAGCCGCTTATGCCGATATGCAAAGCGGTGCGGTTCAGTTGGGCGGCGTGAAGCTTCCCGACGACATTCAATACAGGGGGCTTCCTGGGGCGCCACAGATTGCGACGCTCTATGGCGACCCGACCAAGCCCGAATTTTTTGTGCAACGGGTCAAGTTTCCGGCGGGCATCAAGGTTATGCCGCACTTTCATCCGGACCAGCCGCGAACGATAGCCGTGCTGTCAGGCACGTTCTATTTTGGCCTGGGCGATACCTGGGACGAGAGCAAGCTCCAGGCTTTCCCGGCTGGAACCTTCTTTACTGAGGCGCCCAATGCCCCCCACTTTGCCTGGGCCAAGGATGGCGAGGTGATCGTGCAGCTAACGAGCACCGGGCCGACAGGCACTGTTCCCGTAAAAACGGTCGCCAAGGAATAAGCCCCTGCAAAGAGGCGGCCGAGATTTGCGATTGTCATCGGCCGCCAATGTCAAGGCCGTCTCCGCCGCCGCTGAATTGGCTGCCGCCGCGCTTGCGGTTTGGCGTCACGGCCGAGTAGTGAAGTTAGCCGCCTTGACGCCCGGAGCGAAGAGCAACGGGATGCCGGAGCGGGATCTCTCGACCCGCTCATTGAGAGGCCTGCTTCTTCCAAGCTCCGAATGCCGAGGATACCGTGCCCGGCTCGAACAAACCTGCGTGAACTTGGCCGCGTTTGAGCTTCGCCCCACATCCAATGTCAGCTTGAATCCTCGTAGGCTGACCCAAATCTCCTCGAGAGATACCGGCCGAATAAGACATTCGATCTGCATGGCGTTAGGCGTGATGGCAACCCTTGGTGGTCAATCGCGGCCTTAAGGCTTATAAAGGTGGTAGACGGTGGTCACAAGCCGTCGCTCGGGAAAGGAATCCATGACGCCATTCAAGCTCACTAAAGGAATCGCGGACGAAAGCACTCTCGGTCAAATGCGATTCTTCTGGAGGATGCTCGATGGACCGAAATCACAGCATAGCGTTACTAGGTATTTTGTTCTTATCACATTCGTCATAGGGGCGGCCGCTGTCACGCAGGTGCAACTCAACAACTGGCAGGGCAGCATCTATGACGCCATCGGCCAGCGCGATCTTTCCGTGTTTCTCCACGAAATCCGCGTGTTCCTGACCATCATAAGCATCCTCCTTTGCTTAGGCGTCCTGCAAACGTGGCTGCACGAACGCATAAAGGTCAGGCTTCGCAAGGCAGCGACCCTGGATCTTCTCGACGAGTGGTTGCAACCCAAGCGTGCCTTCCTTCTTCCACTCACCGGCGAAATCAGCATCAACCCGGATCAGCGCATTCAGGAGGATACGCGCCGCCTGTCGGAGCTTTCGGTCGACCTTGCCGTCGGCCTCGTTCAATCGACTCTGATGCTCCTCGCTTTCGTCGGCGTACTCTGGCAATTGTCGGCGCAGGTTATCTTCGTCGTTCAAGGCAAACAGTTCAGCATCCCCGGCTACATGGTTTGGGCGGCGATCGGTTATGCGCTCGTCGGCTCGTTCATAACCTGGCTTGTCGGCAAGCCGTTGATCAGCGCGCACACACAACTCCGCGCGGCAGAGGCGGCCTTCCGCTTCGATCTCGTCCGCCTTAACGAATCTGCCGACAACATCGCGCTTTGCCGCGGCGAAATGACTGAAAGGGAAACACTCGCGGGCCCGGTCGACGCGGTCTTGACAATCATGCGCCACATCGCAAGCCGGCTCGCGACCCTTACCTGGGTCACCGGCGGCTATGGCTGGCTTGCTATTCTTGCCCCACTTCTCCTTGCCGCGCCGGGCTATTTCGGCGGCACACTCTCCCTTGGCGGCTTGATGATGGTTGTTGGCGCCTTCTACCAGGTGCAGTCCGCCCTTCGCTGGTACGTGGACCGCTTCCCGGCCCTTGCCGAATGGCGAGCCATGCTCACGCGCGTGATCGATTACCGCAGCGCGCTGGAACGTGTGAAATACCTGGATGGCAGTGGCGTACACATCCAATATAAGCCCAGCCTATCCGGCGAGCTGACCATGGAGAATTTGTGCGTGCTCGCGCCGAATGGGCAGGTCAGCCTCGGAGAGGGATTCGTGGCGATCGCGCCAGGCGAGCGGGTGCTTATCGTCGCCGCGCCAAAATCTGGAAAAACCACCTTTATCAAGGCTCTCGCCGGCTTGTGGGTTTGGGGAAGCGGAACGATCCGAATCCCCGAGGGCAAGCGCATGATGTTTGTACCGCAAACGCCGTATCATCCAGCAGGCGCCTTGAAAGCGGCGCTAACCTATCCTGACCCGGTGGGCCGTTACACCGACGCCGAAGCCATGAGGGTGCTTGAGCGGGTTAATTTGGGGCGGCTTGGCCCGCAACTCGGAGTGAATAAGCGTTGGGATAAGGAACTTACCCTGGACGAACAGTGGCGCCTCGTCCTTGGCCGGGTGGTCCTTCATAGTCCGGATTGGGTCATTTACGACGAATCCATCGCCGAACTCGATGCGGAAAACAGGAAAATCGCGTTGTCGATCTTCTCGTCGGAGCTAGCGAAAGCAGCGGTTGTGAGCATTGGCCGGCATGCGCCCGGGCAGGGATTTTACCAGCGGACCTTCCACCTTCAAACACGCTTGCCCGGCTTGCGGCTCCCGTTGCACTTTGCGAATAACGCCCCTCAAGAGGAAGAGGCGGCCACCGAAGAGGCTGCCACCTGCGATTGCGGATCGAAGGCTGGAACGAGACTAATCAAGTTGGAGGGCTAGACTGGTTCAAGCCTAAGTAGTAATTCTATGGTCTCCCTTGAAGCAGGGAGCGCCTTCTTGAGGCAAAAAGGGGCCTTCCCCTCCCAAAGATAAAAAAGGAGTAACGCCATGGTTCGCAATTTTGGGGCAACCGTGCTTGCAACGCTGCTGCTTGCATTTACGGGTTCCGCCTTTGCTCAGTCTCCTTCAGGCACCGCCGCCGACGCGAAAGCTATGTTGGACAAGGCGGTCACGTCAGTTAAGGCCGATCCAAAGAACGCCATCGACGACTTTAATAATCCAACCGGCGGCTTTCGTGATCGAGACCTATATGTTCTGTGCGCGGCTGCACCCGAATACAATATCGCGTCACATCCTAACGCCACTTTGAGGGGAACCCCCTTGGTAGCTCTCGTCGACAAGAAGGGCAAGAAGCTTGGCGAAGCGCTGATCAACGCCGCTGCCGAGGGTAAGGTCGCGGAGGTGGATTATATGTTTCCCC
>JBAVVQ010000239.1:0-4039 GCA_049697375.1 Rhodomicrobium sp. | reverse complement strand
CGCCTTGGGGGTCGATAACGGTCATAATCGAGCAATTGTGAATGAAGGGAGACGCAGATCTTCAGCCGGAGATCCAATGCGGAAGGCGGTCGCAGCTACAGCCGGACGAGCTACCTCGACCGCAAGGGTAAGGAGGTGCTGGAAATGTGGGTTGTGCACGAAGCCGGTCACGCATGGTCGGGCGGCAGCCTCGCCGGCTCCTACACCGACCCGCAAGGGCCGGATGCGTGGCGGGAGATGGTCCGCTTCTTCAGCGAGCACCCGCAAAGGGATCGGTTTGACGGGTTGCCTTCGGTGCCGAGATGAAATGCCCGCTTCACTTATTGAAGCGGAAAATCTGTCCAGACAACCGCTGCGGCCTCTGCTCCTATTGGCCGAAGCGGCGCCACTAAGGACTCAATGCTCTTGGGACCTGGGACGGCTGCGTTTGAGTCGCGTTGACCCGCTCCCACTTTTTCGCATTCAGGGCGGATTTGCTGGATTCGCTGTTTGCCTTTATGGCTGGCGAGCCAGTTCGCCGCGTCTTCCTCAGTGTGGAAGCAGTACGGAAGAACATGTATGGAGCCTCTGCCGGAAGGGACAAGAAGTTCAAAAGTCCCATCGTCCGCCACTCTAAGATACGGTTGAGAAGACATCGATGACCTCAAATTTTGACAGCGTAGAAACACGCCGCTCGAAATAGCATCAAAAAAGACGTTGATAATATATCCTATACGATTGACCGGATCTACACATAGAATCGGAAACCACTCAATACCACCCGAATTCGATGGAATCCCAGCATTATTATATCGAAACTATAAAATTCTTTTTCCTTGTATTTTCGAGCTTCTCTGTCCGCAAATTGGCCGAGGGCAACCGTCTTGCGGAGCACGGTGCTTTTTGCCTTTAGTTCAGGTATTGTCGGCGCTCCCGATCCAAACCAGAACGCTATCATTATTCAAGATGCGCACTCCCTGTGGTTCTCCGGCGGGAAACACGATCTTACTTGCTAACACCGATTTCGCATGAGCGATGGCCGCTTCAAGATCGGTTGCTGCGGTCATGGAACGATCCAAGACCCGCGGAATGCCGCTTTCAGATGGCATGCCCAACCATTCATAGGTAAACATGTTGCATGTTCTCCTGGATGTTCTTCGCAGACCATACCACGGGGGAAAAGGGCGAGCGGAACGAAATGTCAACATTGCCTCAATTTCGGCAATAGTCGCTGGCCTTTTTTGCCCCTGGTCTTGCACATGAGACTGCGGCGATTGGCAGTTGCATGGACCACGTATGAGGGATTAAGTTACTTCGATGAAGCGCCATGTTCCTTTTCGAGCTCACGACAGCAGGAAAGGCAGTGAGCAGAAGGAAGCTTGGCCACGCTTACCTGATCCAATCTATTTCGGGGAAGTGGATGCTCATGAAACTCGGCCGCCCGCGCCCGGCTTATCCCGAGGGGCAGCTGGCGGTTTGCCAGTCCTACGCTTTTCTCGGCCGACCTTAGGCAGATGTGAGTAAACCCTTCTTACAAAGTGCAGAAAAATTTTTCACGGCGAACCGCAGCAACATTTTCTTCTAAGCCATTGACTGAGGACATTTGACCCGTGTCGGCTTCGGGTCCGTCTTACCGTCGAAGGCGGCCCTGATATCAATTTTAATCACGATCCCGGCGCGGAAGACGGCACGACGCCATGCAATTAACAGTCCGCGATGCCAGCCGTATTGTGCGGTGGCGTTTGCAGGATTCGGTGCGCAGAAGGCAGGCGCTCATATAGCAGCGGGTAGCCGTTCGGAGGGACAGGTCTCTTGTAAAATAAAACTCAGATCATATTTACGATAAATGAGAAAAACCAAATACGCACTCTTCTGACCAAAGAGTTTTTCTTTATAAATTTTGGTGAATTGAACATACAGAAAGGTTGCGTTATGAGTGTAGCTGTCAAATCTGCACAAAGAAATGTATCTGATCTTCTGGAAACAGCGAAACATTCCGGATCTCTCAAAAAATTTGTCGCTGCGGTGGAAGCCGCGGGCCTCGCCGACATGCTAAAGGGGACAGGTCCCTTTACGATTTTCGCTCCCTCCGATAAAGCCTTCGAGAACCTCTCAGCTGGCACGCTAGAACATCTGCTCAAATCTGAGCATCGCACTGACCTTGTCCATGTCTTGAAGAACCACATCGTGTCAGGCGAAATCACGTCGGATGGTATCAGGGGTAAGAAATCCTCCCGGAAGTCGCTCGCTGGCGTCGAACTGACGATTGACGGGCACGATAACATCAAGGTCAATAAGGCTCACATCAACACGTGCGACATTGACGCGTCGAACGGTGTTATGCACGTAATCGATTCAGTTCTTATGCCGCCAAAGGCGTAGTTCATCCGGCAAGAGCATAGAAAAGAGCGAAAGGCGGCCTCCCAGCCGCCTTTTTGTCTTAACATGCAAAGCAAGATCAGTTCGGCGCAGGCAATCTGCCTCGCGCCGTGGTTTTCCGGCACGCCTTCAGGCCCGGGATAAAGCATCAAAGCGTCGGGGAACCAGAAAACTTCGCTTTGGCGTGGCAAGGGCGCCCGCAAAAATCGCGTGGCCCCCTCGCTAACGCATTGCGTCGAATTTGTGTAATTTTACTTCGAATAAAAACCAGAAGAAGCAATTTTCGCAGAAGTGCTTGAATGGCGCCCCGTAAAACTAATAGGCTTCGAGAGAGATACTTATATGCTTACTATGGCCGGTTTCACAAAACGAAACCAATTTTCACCGAATTTTAAGCAATGTTGCCGGATAAGGCGGGACAGCTTGCGGAGGCAAGTTCACTTTAGCGCTTACCCTCCAAGAGACGTCGCGACTGACACGTTGAAGGCGGGTTTCAGCCTGATGCAGCGATGTTAACCCGGCCCCAAAGAACTGAAACCCAAGCGTTGGCGAAGCCGGGGAACGCTGCATAGAGTGCGTCCGGAAAAGTGTGAAGCGGTTTTCCGATAAGACGCACGATAAAACAAAGGGCTGGCTAAGCAGAGTTTAGTGAAAGCGCCAACTTGATCGCCGCCGCCCTCATCCCGGACAGGCGAAGCCTTATCCGGGAGCGTAACACGTTGGAGCGCCTGCCTTTATGCGATCCCGGATGGCGCTTCGGCACCGCCTGGATGACGAATTGCGAGGCGAGCAGCGCCCGGTTGGCCGTTGGCCAGATCGGCGGAGTTTGCTTAGAACTCGCTTTTGAGTCCATCTAAAGCGGATGCGCCGCTAGCCGTCAAACCCGGCGGCGCACGACGTATCCATATTGCACCGGCCAATCCGGCTCGGCGCCGAGAGCGCGCTCGGCGTTCAGCGCAAAGTACGGATCGCGCAGGAACTCGCGGGCGATCAGAACCATGTTCGCGTCGCCGCCGGTCACGATCTGGTTCGCGTATTCGGCATTGGTGATAAGACCTACGGCGCCTGTCCTGATCTCGGCCTCATCGCGGATGCGCCGCGCGAAGGGAACCTGGTAACCCTTCTGCATCGGGATCTTCGCGTTCGGGATAAGGCCGCCGGACGAGACATCGATAAGGTCCACGCCAATCCGCTCTAGGCGCTTCGCAAGCTCTACGGACTGTGTGTCATCCCAGCCGCCCGGCGCCCAGTCCGTCGCCGAAATACGCACGAACAGCGGAAGCTCTTCCGGCATGATCGCCCGCAGCCGTTCCGCAACCTGCAACACCAGGCGCATGCGGTTTTCGAGGCTGCCGCCAAACTCGTCGGCGCGCTCATTCGAAAGGGGCGACAGGAACTCGTGCAGCAGATAGCCGTGGGCGGAGTGGATCTCGATGACCTTGAAGCCCGCCGCAAGCGCGCGCCGCGCGGCCGCCTCGAAAGCCGCGATCGCCGCCTCGATGCCCTCTTTTGTGAGCGCAACCGGCGCCGGACTTTCCGGGCTGAAGGCAATCGGGCTCGGGCCGACCACCTGCCAGCCCCCTTTCGCAGGGCTAAGCGCTGCGCCGCCCTTCCAGGGCACGTCGCGGCTCGCTTTGCGCCCCGCATGGGCAAGCTGAATGCCAGGAACCGCGCCCTGTCC
>JBAVVQ010000238.1:0-9322 GCA_049697375.1 Rhodomicrobium sp. | reverse complement strand
GCCGGTCATGGCCGACGCAATCCGTGAATCGAGCCGGGGCGCGGAAATCGCCTACTACCTCGGCAAGAACCCCGCCGAGGCCGCCCGCATCGCAAGCCTCCCCCCCGTGTCCCAGGCGACGGCGATTGCTCGCCTTGAAACGCGCGTGGGCAGCGCCGGGCAGGCCTCCGTCAGTCGCGCGCCACAGCCTGTCAGCACCCTGTCGGGCCGGTCAGGCAGCGCCGGCAAGCGGCTCGAAGACATGAATTTCGAGGAGTACCGCCGCGCCCGCGGATTTTGATTTCAAAGGTCATGGCGGGGCTTGACCCGGCCATCCAGAACCACCCCGAGAACCTTGCTGCCCTGGATGGCCGCCTCAAGGGCGGCCATGACAGTTGTGGCTTGCTTCGGGATCTGCCAACCACTTCAACAGGAGACTGCACCAAATGGCCTCAACCCTGCTCACTCCCAGCATCATCGCCAAAGAAGGCCTGATGCAGCTCGAAAACAACCTCGTCGCGGCGAAAATGGTTCATCACGCCTACGAGTCTGAGTTCGGCGAGACGAAGATCGGCGATACGCTCACCATCCGCAGGCCGGTCAAATACGCCGTTCGCACGGGCTCGGTCGCTCAGATGCAGGACGCGGCCGAAGGCAAGACGCAGATCAAGATCGACACCCAGCGCGGCGTCGATTTGCGGTTTCCCACCAAAGACTTGACGCTGACCATCGACCGCTTCGCCGAGCGTTATCTGAAGCATCCCATGATCGCGCTCGCCAATCAGGTCGATCTCGATATCCTTTCGCTTTACAAATATGTGTGGAACTGGGTTGGCGTGCCCGGCCAGACGCTTTCAGGCTACAAATCCTTCATTAAAGGCCCGCAGCGGCTCGATGAGATGGCTGTGCCGGCGCCGCGGGCGTCCTGCCTGTCGCCAGCCGATTTCTACGGCATGGCGTCGAGCTTCACCGGCCTTTATGTGCCGGATGTCGCCAAGACTGCGCTCGAGAAATCGAAACTGCCCATGGTCGGCAACACCGACTGCTATTCATCCCAGAACGTCATCAACTACACGGTCGGATCTTACGCTGGAACGCCGGTCATTTCCGCAACTGCATCCTCGAATGGCGTTACGAATACAGGCGTTACGACCTATCAGGCGTCGATGAACACGAACCAGACCTCGATCCTGGTCGACGGCCTGACGGCAGGCGCGACCCTGAACCAGGGCGATGTCTTCACGATAGCTGGTGTGTACGCCATCAACCCAGTTACGAGACAGTCCCTGCCTTATTTGCAGCAGTTCGTCGTGAGCGGGCCCGTCGTCGCAACCGGCAACGCGGACGCCATCACGATCGCGCCGGCAATCATCACCTCCGGCCAGTACCAGACCGTGAGCGCAGCGCCGGCTCAGAACGCCGCGCTGACATTCATGGGCGCCGCCGGAGCCTCCTATCCGCAGAACCTCGTCTTCCATGAGAATGCGTTCGCGCTTTGCATGGTCCCCATGGAACTGCCCGAAGGCGCCGTCAAGAAGGCCAAGCAGAGCTACAACGGACTCTCGATCCGGGTGATCTGCGACTACGACATCGTGAACGACATCAACATGTGGCGTCTCGATATACTTTATGGCGTGAAGCCCATCTACCCCGACCTCGCCACCCGGGTCTCGGGCTCGACCAACTAGCCGCCCTCGGCATCCTCAACCTCTTAATTGCAGGTCACTTGATTTTGAATGATCCCGGCTCGCGCTTCGCTTGGCCGGGATGACATCGTTCGTCCGTCATCCCGGAAAGCGCATCGCGCTTATCCGGGATCTTCAAATATCGAAGCCTGAATCCGCAATGATCCCGGATAAGCGCGCGCGCTTTCCGAGATGACATCACCAGTTCCACCACTTCTGGAGATTCCCCATGCCCGTAAGACAGCTTTCTGATGGCAACCCCGACGGCAACGTGCTCGGACAGAGCGCAAGCGATCTCATCTCTTTCTACAACGCCAGCCCCATCGCCCAGCGTTCAGGAGCAGCCCAAGCCGCTATCCCCACGACTGCGCCGACGAACACTAGCCCCTACGGTTACAGCCAGGCCCAGGCGACAGTCATCATCACGCTTCTGAATGAGATCCGGGCGACGCTTGTCGGCCTTGGCCTCATGAAAGGCCAGTAATGAGCGGCGACACCCGCCTATGGATGTACCGGAAGGGCGAGGCTCGCCTTTTCGGTCACCCCGATGATGTGCCGGAAGGGGATGGCTGGCAACGCTTCCCCCTCCCGCCGGAGGCCGGCGAGGAGCAACAACCGGAGCTTTCAAGACCTGAGAAGCTCGACGGCATGTCGCGCCAGCGATTGATGGAGGTCGCATCCGACAGCGGTCTGCGCATCGAAATCGGCTGGACGAAAGCCCAGCTCATACAAGCGATCCTTGAGGCCATGAATGACAACCGCGCTTGATATCATTGCTGGGGCCTATCAGCGGCTTGGCCTTGTGCCCCTTGGAGCGGATCTCGATCCCGACCGCGCCGCTGCGGGGCTCGCCGCCTATAACGACATGCTGAAAGCCTGGGCCGCGGATGGAATCTTTCCCGGCGGCCCGTATCCTCCAGTCCAGCAATCGGATGGCTTCTGTACCGGCGGCGACATTATCGACGGGAACGCCGCCATAACCCGAGGGGGCTACCCGCCCTACGGGCCAGGCGATGCCTCAACGCCGCTTTCCGGCTCAGCCCTCTCTTACAGCCTGGATGACGCCTTTCCGTTGGCGCCCCAGTTCGTAGAGGGGGCAAAGGCGCTTCTCGCCGTGGAACTCGCGCCGCAAAGCGGGATCGAACCGCAGCCCTCGCTCCAAGAGCGCGCGCAAAAGTCTCGCAAGGCGCTCCTCGCTTATTACGTGATTGCGCCTAACGCGGGCCAGGACACGGGTCTCACCTGGACGCCGAGCCTTCGGCGATATGGGTTTCGGTAGCGGTATTAACTAGGCCGCCCTCACCCCCCTCCCGGCCGAACTCGCCTTGGCGAGTTCGCAGCTCAACGAGACCGCATCCGCTTGCGGATGCGGTGTGGGAGAAGGGACGCCGTTTCTCCCCTCTCCCCGCGCGGGAGAGGGGTAGGGGTGAGGGGGGTATCAGGAGGCAACAATGGTCGCAGTCGAGTTCGGACATACGTCGAATCCGGACAAGAGCGGGTTCGCGAGTGTGCAGCGGCTCTTGAACGGCTATGCGGAGGCGCTCGGCCAGGCGGCGAAGTCGCCGCTGCCGATTTACGCCGCGCCGGGCACATCGCGCTTCGATAGTGGCGCGACGGGCCTCAACGATCCGTGCCGCGGGATGCTCTACGTCTATGGCAAGGGCCTCTACGTTATTTGCGGCTCATCGGCGGCGCTCTTCGACGATCAGGGCAACGCTACGCCCGTTTCGGGGACGATTGACGGGACCTCGATGGTCATCATGGCCGCAAATCAGCGCGACAACCCGCAGATCGGCATCGTCGCCGACAACGCTTACTATGTCCTCGATACGGGCACGAACACGATCTCGCAACCCAGCATTTCGAATCTGCCCGCTCCGAACAGCGTCACCTTCCTCGACGGATATCTCGTCTTCTCGATACCGGACGGAAGGATCTTCCACACGGCGTTGAACGACGCGCTGACAGTCAACGCGCTCTCCTACGCGACCGCAGCAAGCCGCTCCGACGGGCTGCGCCGGATCGTGACGCATCGCGGCGCGCTGATCGCGCTCGGCGAGTCGAGCCTGGAAATTTGGGAAGACGCTGGAACCATGCCTTTCGCGTTCGCTCGCATCCGCGCCGATATCGACATCGGGTGCATCGCGGAGCACACGGTTGCGACGGTGGCCGACGCGCTCATGTGGGTCGATCATAACGGCGTCGTGCGCCAGCTTTTGGCTTCCGAGCCGGTCCGTATTTCAACGCACGCGCTCGAGCGCGCCATCTCGGAACTCACATGGGAAGAACGCCGCGGGCTTCGCGCCGTTTACACGCATTTCAACGGCCACGATTTCTACGCCGTGACGAGCCCCTATTGGACATGGGAGTTCGACCTCGCGACCGCGCTCTGGCACGAGCGGGAAAGCGTTGGCCGCGCGAACTGGTTCGCCCAAGGCTTCGAGTCGTTCAACGGAAAGGTCGTGATCGGATCGGGTGAGGATGCGAGCCTTCATGTGCTTAACGATGCGTCCGACACCGAAAGCGGCGAGCCCTATCTGTTTCTCGCTCAGTCGGCGCCACTTCACGCGTTCCCCAAGGGATTGATCATCGACCAGCTCGATGTGGACATCATCCCCGGCGTCGGGATCAGCGGGGGGGACGGCGAGGCCGCAAACCCGATATTGGTATTGGACTGGTCCGACGATGGAGGCCACACCTGGACGGGTGGCCGCGTCGCCTCGCTTGGGCGCTTCGGCGAGCTGTTTGCAGTGGCGCGCTTTTATCAGCTCGGCGCGACACGGAGGGCCGGCCGGACATTCCGGTTATCCTCTTCATCTCCGGTGATGCGTGGCATCCTCAACGCCGAAGCGCGCGTGAGGCCGATCCTGACATGACCGGGCAAGCCAATCTATTCAGCCGCTTCGGGTTTCAGGTTGGTCCGGACGGCAAGATCGACAATTATACACGCGCCTTCTTTTCGAAGTTCAAGGGCCGCGTCGGACCTGCAATCCCCGATCTGGCCGACGATGCATCCTGGGCGGATGTCGCAGTCACCATCAACGCGCTCATCAAAGAGTTCGTCGCGCAAGGCTGGATTCAAAAAGGCTTCGACGCGGATGAAACCGCCTTCGCCAATGCGATCCAGGCCGTGACCATGATCCCGGCGGCGACCGAGTGGGCCTACGCGCCCTATGAGGTGCTGCGGGATCAAATCACGACCGGGGCCGAGATTGTGGCGACGGAAAATGCGTATAGCGCTTACGACAGTTCGCAATGGCTCATCCAGTACAGCGAGGCGGAGGCAGCGGGCCGGATCGGCGGCGCGGCGTGCGATTGGGCCACGTCGCTCAATCGCCTGCAAAACCAGCTTTCGAACTGCAAGTTCGTGAACCTCTATGTCGCCTGGTACGGCGACGACCTTCGCGCGAGCGCCTGCACGCTGACGCCGGGCGTCACGCGCGCAGAGTTCGGCAATCTGCCCCACAATTGGATGTGCAACGGACTGCAAAGGAACGAGGCGCATCTGATATCAACCGTCAATGGCGGCGCAGCTTTTGGCGGGACGCCTGATGATCAGTCAGTCATTGCAGCGATCAAGGATTTGAAGGCAAGAGGTCTGCAAGTCTGCCTCACGCCCTTCATCCTGATGGATATCGCAGCTGGAAACACCTTGCCCGATCCCTATTGGGGCGGCGCAGGGCAGCCAGTCTATCCCTGGCGCGGGCGCATCACGAAGCAATATGCGACTGCTGACAAGTGTCCGGAGGCGGCGGCGGAGGCTGCCGCCTTCGTAGCCCAATACCGGACTTTTGTTCTGCATTACGCCAATCTTTGCGCGGCGGCCGGTGGCGTTGACGTATTTCTGCTCGGCACGGAACTTCGCGGCCTTACCTGGCTGCGCGACGCCGAAGGCAGCTATCCATTTGTCACCGCGCTCGTGCAGCTTGCCGCCGACGTGAAAGCCATCTTGCCGAACGCTCAGCTGAGCTACGCGGCGGACTGGTCCGAATGGTTTGGACATCAGCCGCCGGATGGCTCGGGTGACGCGTTCTTCCATCTCGATCCGCTCTGGTCGGACGCCAACATCGCCGCGGTCGCCTTCGACAATTACTGGCCGCTCTCCGACTGGCGCGATACGGCTCCGAATATCGATGAGATAGTGAAGCCGGACGGCACGCTGACCGCGATCACGGACTACGAGTACCTGATGGGGAACGTGCGAGGCGGCGAAGGCTATGACTGGTATTACGCAAGTTGGGCAGATCGCCTTGCGCAGGTTCGGTCCCCGATAAGCGATGGCGGCTACGGCAAGCCCTGGATTTACCGCTACAAGGATATCTGGGGCTGGTGGTCGAACACGCATTTCAACAGGCTGGGCGGCGTCGAAAGCGCATCGCCAACCTCTTGGGTTCCGAAATCGAAGCCAATCTGGTTCACGGAACTTGGATGCCCATCCGTCAACAAAGGCTCGAACCAGCCAAACGTCTTCTACGACCCCAAATCCTCCGAAAGCGCCCTCCCCACCTTCTCAACCGGCGCTTGCGACACTCTCATTCAGCGGCGCTATCTCAACGCGATGCTCCGCTTTTTTAACCCCAGTGATCCGGACTTCACCGAAGACCGCAATCCTGAGAGCCCGCTCTACAGCGGGCGCATGATCGATCTTACCCGGGTGATGATCTACTCCTGGGATGCAAGACCCTACCCCTGCTTCCCTCAGTACACTTCGATCTGGAGCGACGGCCCGAATTGGATCTATGGCCACTGGGTGGACGGAAAACTTTCCACCTACGCACTGCCGCAGGAGCTTGATAGCATGGCGACAGCATCCACTTACGCGCCTTTGAGCCCGTATATTGTCGATCCCGTCACGGGCAAGCTCGACAAGCAATATCGCGACTTCTTCCAGGGCATCGAGTTCATCCAGGGAGACGCGATCGCGGGTGTTTCGCTTGATCCGACGCCCGCTGAAGCGGCGAGCGCGATCAACGCGCTCCTCGCGGTGCTCCGCTCGCAAAAGCGGCTCGCCACATGAGCGGGCCGATGGTTCGGCGCGGCACACTCAATGACATTGCACGATTTGTCGAGCTGGGCTTGCGCTTTTACGACGAAGAGGGAGGACGCGAAGCATGCCCGCATAGCCTGGCTCGCTTTGCTATCTCTCATGTCAGCGATGAAAATCGAGTCTACCTTGCCGCCGGCGATCCAGTCGCCGCATGCCTTTGCGGAATGATCGCCCCGCATTACCTCACCGGCGAGCCTACCGCCTTCAAGACTGCATGGTACGCAATCCCCAGCTCCAGGGGATATGGCGCGCATCTCCTGCGAGCGTTCGAGACGTGGGCGAAGGAAAAAGGCGCTCGCCGCATCATCGTGGCTGGGCGACTCGACCGCACATTGACCCTTCTCGAACGGCTTCGATATCAGCCCCTCGAAACCGTCTATTCAAAGGATCTCCCATGGCAGAAGCAGCCCTCCCCATCCTCTTAGGCGGCGCAGCGTCCGCGCTTGGCAATTACTTCGGCGCGCAGACGTCCGCCGACGCCGCCAAACAGTCCGCAGCTTTACAGCAGCAGCGATTCAATCAGGCTGCGGGTTTTGAACAGCCCTTTATGCAAGCCGGACAGAACGCTCTGAACCTCTATAACAACGCAACAGGAGTGAATGGATCGGGGGCGCAGCAGACTTATTACAATAGCTTTAAAAATGACCCCGGCTTTCAAGCCAGCGTGAATTATGGCCTGCAGCAGATCCAAGCGCAAAATGCGGCGCAAGGGATGGGTTTATCAGGTAACGCGCTTGCAGCACTCCAGAATTATTCTCAGAATGCGCTCTCACAACAATATCAGACAAGGCTCCAGGATCTGTTCCAGGGCGCGCAGCTCGGCGCCAACTCAGCGAACGCGTTGACTTCCGCGAGCACGTCCAGCGCTTCCAATCAGGGAAACTATAATTCCGCGGCGGGCCAATATCAGGGCGCGAGCCTTTCCAACACCGGAAACGCGCTCTCTGGCGCCGCGAACAACTACGCCAACTACTATTATGGCTCTCAGCAAAGGTCTTACTAATATGACAGTTTATTTGAACATCTCGGATGTCTCAGCTCGTCAGCGTTTGCAGCCCCAGAACGCGCTTCTTCCGAATCCCGCTCCTGCGGCGCTTCCGCCGGCCGTTCATAACCAGCTTCTAAGAAGCGCTATCGGCCATGCCGCTATCCTGTCGGACACGCCAGAAAAGTGGGCCGCAACGATCGACCTTCTCAAGCAGCATGGGGTGGATCCCGGTGGCTATGAGGACTTCGAGAAAGGCCGTTCTGCGGCGATCGCCGCATCGGGCGTCACACCTTTTTTCGGCGCAAATCCGGAAGAATCAGAGAGCTCCTAAGCAGAAGCCTCGTCACTCGGAATATCTGGCCAACGGCTTGGAGAGGCATTTCTCTCGCGTCTTCGTTTTTCAACCTTGTCGCCTGTCCAGACGTGACATGACCAGGCTAATCCGGCAGGGTGTTGCGTGGCGAACATGACCGCCGTGATTTCTGCTGCTGACGCGAGTACAGGATGACAATCGAAAGCCAGGCCCAGGATCTTCTCTTTGACGTGAGCGGCGGAGTCGCCCGGATCACCATCAACCGGCCCGAAGCGCGCAATGCCTGCACCTTCGAGATGTATGAGAAGCTCGCACATGCTTGCGAGGCCGCGAACGCGGACGATTCCGTCAGGGTTCTGGTCTTGACAGGCGCAGGCGAGAAGGCGTTTTCGGCGGGGACCGACATCGCGGTTTTCAAGGACTTCAAGACACCCGAGGATGCGCTCGGCTACGAGTCGTTCATGGATCGCATCATGGGAGCTCTCGAAAGCTGCCAGGTCCCGACGATTGCGGTCATAGCGGGGGCTTGCACCGGAGGGGGCGCCGCTCTTGCCGCCTGCTGTGATCTGCGCATCGCGACGGAGGATTCGAAGTTCGGATTTCCCATCGCCCGAACGCTCGGGAATTGCCTGTCGACAACCAATCTGGCGCGGCTCGCGGGCCTCATCGGCGCATCGCGGGTGAAGGATATGATCTTCACCAGCAGGCTCTTCGACGCGAAGGAAGCGCTCGAAATCGGCTTTCTGAACGGGTTGGCGAAGGACCGGGTGGCGCTCGACCGCCACGTAGCCGGGCTTGCAGCCCAGATGGCGAGCTTCGCCCCCCTGACCTTGCGAGCAACGAAGGAAGGGTTCAGGCGAATAGAGGCGCGGCAGCGCCAGGAGCAGGACGACGATCTCGTCCTCATGTGCTATATGAGCGACGATTTCCGCGAGGGCATGGCGGCCTTCCTCGAGAAGCGCACTCCTCAATGGAAGGGGCGGTGAGCATGCAGCCGCAATGCTGGCGCCGGGGAGCTTTTCTACTATAAAGGAGGCAGATCAACGAAGGACAGTGTGATGGCTGAGGCTCAAAAGCCGGCGCGCGATGCAACCTGGGATATTGCAAGGGGCATCGGCATGATGCTTGTGATCTATGGCCATCTGCTGGAATCGATTTACCCAGCCAATCCGGCGCTTGGGCGCCCGCTCATGGAGTCGGCAGCCGTTCAGTGGCAGACCATCTACACCTTCCACATGATGCTGTTCTTCCTCGTCTCGGGCGCGGTGAACCTCAAGCTTCCGAAGAAAACCTGGCCCGACGCGCTTCGC
>JBAVVQ010000237.1:0-17764 GCA_049697375.1 Rhodomicrobium sp. | reverse complement strand
GTCACGATCTCATGGACGATGCCGGGCTCCGTCATTGCGTGTCCGGAATCGGGGACAATGCGAAGGTCCGCTTTCGGCCAAGCCTTGGCCAAATCCCAGGCATTCCTGAGCGGCGTTACGACGTCATAGCGGCCGTGGACAATCGTGCCGGGGATATGCGCGATCCGGCCGGCATCCTCGATGAGCTGATTGTCGCTTCGGAAGAAGCCCTTGTTGATGAAGTAATGGCACTCGATGAGCGCGAAGGCGAGCGCATAGCTGTCGCTGCCGAACCTGTGCACGCGCTCCTGGTCATGGAAAAGCGAAAGCGTCGTGCCCTCCCAGATGCTCCACGCGCGGGCGGCGTTAAGCTCGATTTCGCGATTGCCTGACATCAGCCGGCGGTGGAAGGCTTCGACCATATTGCCGCGTTCGGCGGGCGGGATCGCAGCGGCGTATTGCTCGAAGGCGTCAGGGAAAATCCAGCTGCAGCCTTCCTGATAGAACCAGTCGACCTCGGCCTTCCGCAGCAGGAAGATACCGCGCAGTACGAGCTCGGAGACGCAGTCCGGATGGGTCTCCGCGTAGGCCAGCGAAAGCGTCGAGCCCCAGGACCCGCCGCATAGCTGCCACGCTTCGATTGCGAGGTGCCTGCGCAACCGTTCCATATCGGCGACGAGATCCCAGGTCGTATTCTCGTCCAGACAAGCATGGGGCGTCGAACGCCCGCAGCCGCGCTGGTCGAAGAGGATAATCCTGTATTGCGCAGGGTCATGATAACGGCGCATCGCAGGATTGCAGCCGCCGCCAGGGCCGCCATGAACCATGAGGGCCGGCTTTCCCGAAGGCGATCCGCATTCCTCAAAATAAATATCGTGCGTGCTGGAAACCTTGAGCCAGCCGGTTCGATAGGGTTCGATGTCCGGGAAAAGCTGCCTGCGGGCCGCGGAGTCGGCTAAGGATGGGCGAATGAAATCATGGCGCATCAAAACGGCCTCAAGGCATTATTCCCAACAGTTCGGGATATAATGATGCAACGCTGCATTAGCGAATAGCCCAACTTGCCTCGGGCTGTACTCGTTATGCCTTGCCGACCGGCTTAGCCCGCGCGGCTAAACGCAGCATGCGCGATTGGAGCGTTTCCCCGGCGGGAACCCGCATTTCGTCAATCGCTTCCAGGGCGGACTGTTCTGGAGCCTTGGAAAAAAAGCTGACGAGAAGCGCGGCAAAGAAACTGACCGGAACGCCGAGAGCCGCCGCCGTCAAGGCATCGATGCCGAATAGCGGCGTCCCTCCCGCACGCAAATAGAGCGCGGTGACGGCAAAGCCTGAAAGCAGCCCGGCTAAAGCGCCCGTTCCCGTCAATCTCCGCCACCAGACGCTCAAGACAAGAACGGAAAAGAAAGTCCCGGAGCTGAGAGAGAAGGCCGCAATAGCCCACCGCAGCGGGTCGGTTGCAAGGTTCTGTGTCATGATGAAGGCCGTCACGGCGAGAAGGAGCATTGTGAGGCGCGCCATCAGGAGGCGACGGCCAGGAGACGCGGCCTTATTCAAAAATTCATGATAGACGTCATCGCTGACGGTGTTGGCCATGGCGACGAGATGGCCGGCGGCGCATGCGGAGAGGGCGGCCAGCGCCGACGCGGCTGCGAGGCCGAAGCAAACTCTTGGTAAGCTCCCGGCAACCGGCAGGATGAGGGCGAGGCTGTCCCGTTGAAACGTCACCCGTTGAGCGGCCGCGTTGAAGGAATCGAATTGATTGGCTGGCAGCGAAATCAACCCAAGCTGCTGAAGCGCTCTCGCCCATACCGGCAAATCGGAAGCTGGCGCCCCGATGAGCGCGTCGACGGCCATCGCTTTCGTAAAGAAGGCATAAGCCGGTATTGTGAGCACGACAAATCCCGCGACGACAGTGACCCAGCCCATCGACCGGCGGCTCGCCAGGATTGTGGGTGTCATGCTTAGCCTGGGCAGGAAAGCGGGATGCGCCGCCACGCCCGTAGCCAGACAGAAGACCAGGAGCAGGTAATCCATCGGCCTGAAGGCGCTGAAGGCCCGCTCGACAGGGCGCACAACGGGCTGCGCTCCAGATTTCGGCAGGACCTCGCTCAAGGGCTGAGGCTGGGTGACCGTCACAAAGCCTTTCGCCACCTCTCGCGCCTTTATGTCCTCAAGCTGGCTTCCATAAGTCAGTTGCGGCAGCGGCAGCTTCGTCCGGATAACCGAGACCGCGACAAGCGGAGCCAGAATGCCGAGAAGGACGACGAACTGCACGCATTGCGTCCATGTCGCCGAACGCATGCCGCCGAGAACCACCGTGAGAAAAATGCTGGCAAGAACGAGGATCAGGAAGAACGCCGACGGCGAAAGGTTGATTCCCAGCGCTTGCGGCAGCGGCAGGAAATAGCCGAGGAGCTTTCCGCCGAGCGTGGCTTCCGCGACGAGGATGATAAGGCACGGCGCCAGCATCAGGATGGCGGCGGTGAGGCGTAACCCCCGATGTCCGAATCGCAAATGCAGGAAACCGGGCAGCGTATTCGCCCCCGCCTTCCTCAAATACGGGACGAACAAGACGCCGGTCAGAACGAGACCTGCGAAACATCCAACGGGTATTGCGATCGCATCGATGCCTAAGAAAAAGAGGCTGCCGATGCTGCCGAGCAGGATGCTGCCGCCGAAAACCATCGAGGTGAAGGCGAGCGCGTTGTAGAAGGGCGGCACGCGTTGTCCCGCCAGCAGAAAATCGTCGGCGTTGACGGTGCGCGTCATAAAGCCGATGGCGATGTAGAAGAGGGCGGGCGCAACGATGATCAGCTCATCGATCGTCGGCGCCGAAAGGCCGAGCTGCTCCAAAACGACGAGCATCACGACAAGGCAAGCGTAGGCGCTGGCGAAGATCGCGAAACTCGAACCAAGCCTTGGATTGATGACCGGCGTACTGTAATTGAGCGTCATGTCAGAATTGGATCGTCATGTTGTAGGCGCGATCGCTTCGTTGTTGCCCGCCGAAGAAGCCATAAATCAGGATGGCAAGCCCCAAAATCGACGCGTTGCCAACAAGAAAGTATCCAAGTGGGAAGCGCAGGAACCTGTAAGCGTTCAGCGCCGGCATGAAAATCGGAAGAAGCAGAGTCAGTCCTGCGATGACGACGATCATGCCAAATGTAATCCGCCGAATGCGCCGCCAATAGGCTTGCTTAATGTCGTCCTCAGACATACGTTTTGGATCTCAAGTAAACTTTCGTCGAATCTCGGAATCGGTATTGTTATCCTACTCAAGTCCCGGGATGAGACAAGGCCTGTCCGGCCAGCGGCGATGCGCCCATAAGCGGACGAGGAGAACGCATATGAAAAGCCTCCCTGTTCTGGTGAGAAGGCGATGACCGCGCATCATGTCATCATTGCGGACGACCATCCGCTTTTTCGCGACGCGTTGAAGCAAACGCTGGCGACATCGCTTGCGGGAATCGGCTTTACGGAGGTTGGATCGGTCGAAAAGCTGCTCGACGCGCTTGCCGCGCACCCTAGCATCGATCTGGTGCTGCTCGACCTGAAGATGCCGGGTGAGAAGGGGGCGGCATCGCTCTCCGGCCTGACGGGGCTCATGTATCTCAGAAGCCAGCACCCCGAGATCCCGGTCGTCATCGTCTCGGCGAGCGACAACCCCAGCATGATCCGGCGGTGCGCGAACCTGGGCGCGGCCGGTTTCATCTCGAAATCCTTGCCGGTCGATAAGATCCGCCTGGCCGTGAAAACCATCCTCGACGGCGGCATCTGGTTCTCCGATGAGATGCAAAGAAATGGCGGCGGCGATGAACTCGGCGATCTGGCGACAAGGCTCGCGACGCTGACGCCCCAACAGGTCCGGGTTCTGTCCATGCTCGGGCAGGGCTTGCTGAACAAGCAGATCGCCTACGAGCTGAACGTCTCCGAGGCGACGGTGAAGGCGCACGTCTCGGCGATCCTGCAAAAGCTCGGCGTCGACAGCCGGACGCAGGCCGTCATCGCCGTAAACCGCATCGCGGCTGTGGACGACCACGCCGATGAACCGAGGATGTAGGGATTGCGCCTTAATCGAACGCGGGCGTGCCCATGGTCGGGCGCTCGGCTCACAAACAGGAAGTCGGACAGCTGCGCGGAATTTGGTAAACCGTTCGTTTGCCGCGCCGAGCATTAATACAAAAGTGATTAACAGGAGCGCCAGGATTTATTTCCGGTCATGAGTTTGGTTAAAAGGGAGTTCACTCTGCGGGAGGGGAGGAGCGCCGCCTCCCTTCGACCGGAACGGATGAGTTTTCATAAGGTATTGAAAATCATAGACCTTTTATTATTAATAAATTGGCCATTAAATTAAATTTAATGCCGGAATTTTTTTCTTTACTGGGACGCGCAAAAGTCCGTTAAATATGTTTTTGGACTAGCGAATTAACCACGCGTGCAGCCGAATAGCTGCGGCGCATGCGGTCGGTTTCTGAGATTTTCAAAATAAAATCAATAACTTAGCTCTCATTAACGTCTCGGCAAGGCGCTTTTTCTTAAGATCACGGCGCCATGGATGCAAGCGCCAGCAAATCCGGAAGTCAACCAATGTCAGGAATATCTTGACAAGTTCGCCAGAATCTCCGATCTGTCAAGCCAATCCTGACACTCGAAAGGAGATGATCGCATGCTGGCGCTGTTGAAAAAGACGCTGCGGTGTTCGTTTTGCGGGAAGACAGAAAAGGAGGTGGCGCGGCTTCTCGCCGGGCCGTCCGTTCACATCTGCGATGCGTGTGTCGGCGCCTGCAACAAGATCCTTGAGGCGACGCCCTCCACCTTCGCGGGCTGGGACAAGATGACGAATGAGCAGCTCCTCGGCAGCCTCCAGACTGCGGAGGCCACGGTGGAGGCGACGCGCGCCGTGCTTCAGGCGATGATCGGAGAGCTGAGGCAGCGCAAGGTGAGCTGGGAGGCGATCGGCAAGGCGCTCGGCATCTCGCGGCAGGCCGCGTGGGAGCGCTTTTCATAAGCAAACTCCGCCGATCTGGCCAACGGGCAAAATCCTGGCGCGGCGCAGCTTGCGCGCTCAGGCTTCGCCGGCGACCCAGGTGGCGTAGATGCGCATGCTGGCTGGATCGAAGGCCACAAGGTCGGCGCGATATCCTGGCGCGAGGCGGCCCAATTCAGCCTCCAGCCCGAGAAACCTGGCAGGTTCGGCCGACGCAAAGCGCAGCGCTTGCGTGAGCGACACGCCCAGAAGCTCGACGCAATTTCGCACGGCGCCCGCCATATCGAGGGCGGCGCCCGCAAGCGCGCCATCCGGCCTCAGGCAGCGGCCATTGCGAGCCGTGATCTCATCGCCGTAAAGCATGAATGCGGATTTGCTCCCGCCGACCGGCGGCATGGCATCCGTGACGAGCATGGGATGCGCCACGCCTCTAAGCGCAAGCCGCAGCATCGCCGGATCGACGTGCTCGCCGTCCACGATCATCCCGAAATAGGCGCCCGGCGTTTCGAGCGCGGCGGCGACTGGCCCCGGGTCGCGGCTTTCAAGCGGGCGCATGGCATTGAATAGGTGCGTGAACCCAGTCAGCCCTTCCGCCAGCGCCGCTCTGGTCTCGTCATAGGTCGCCATGGAATGTCCGAGCGAGACGCGGATGCGAGCCCTTACGAGTTCAGCGATGAAGCCGGAAGGCGCGCGTTCGGGGGCGAGCGTGACAAGCGTTACCCCGGCTCGCGGCGCTGTCAGCGTCGCTATGTCGTCCGAGCCGGCCCGCCGGATTAGGGAGCGGTTGTGTACGCCAGGTTTCTCCGGCGATAGGAATGGTCCTTCGAGGTGAATACCCAGCACGCTCGGGTTCGTAGCGGCGGCCTCATCTGCAGCCTGAAGAGCAGCGTGCATTCTTTCGGGCGTGTCGGTGATCAGAGTCGGCAAGAGCGCTGTAGTCCCGAACTTTCGATGCGCGCGGGCAATGGCCGCCATCGCGGAAGGGCTTGGATCGTCGTTCAAAAGGACGTCGCCGCCGCCGTTCACCTGAATGTCGACAAAGCCCGGGGCGAGCCACGCGCCTTCCGGCAGCGCCCGGGCTGGCATCCCCTCCGGGATTTCCCGCTTCGGCAGCAGGCCGGCAATGCGGCTGCCCTCGATGACGACCGCGTAATCGTCATGGCATGTCTCGCCATCGAAGACAACGCTGGCCACGACTGCATGCCCACGCGGTTCCGTCATCGCGTGCTAGTAACCTTCCGCAAATGCCTGGGCCGGTCGACGTCGGTGCCGAGCCGCTGCGCCAGCTGGATTACCATCATGTAGAAGCTCTGGATCAGACAAACGGCGTCGGTTTCAGGGTGATCGGGCGGAAGCACGGGCAATCGGCCGCTCGCATTCTCATCCGGGTCTGTCGTGTAGAGGGCTGTGCCTTTTTCGCGCAAGTTCGCGGACAGCTGTCTCATTCCTTTGGCGGCGGCATCGGTGGGATTGAACATAAGGATCGGGTATTCGGGCGACACGAGCGCCACCGGCCCGTGAAGGAATTCCGCGCCGCTGAAGGCCTCGGCGTGCAGGTTGCAGGTTTCCTTCAATTTAAGCGCGGCCTCCCGCGCGATCGCCAGCGTCGGTCCCCGCCCGATGGTCACAAGGCTCGCAGCGCACGCAAGGGCGTCCAAGGCGATACCCCAATCCAAGCTGGACGCCGTGGCCAATCTCTCAGGAAGGCATTCCACGGCGCCGGCGAGTTTTGCGTCGCCGATCCACGCCGCCGTGAGCCGCAGAAGCGCCGAAAGCGTTGCGATGAAGGTTTTTGTCGCCGCCACACTGAGTTCTGGTCCGGCGCTCATGGGCAGGACAACGTCGCATTCCGCTGTAAGCGGGCTGTCGGTCGCGTTCACGACGCACACCGTGACAGCGCCAGAGGCCTTCGCGCTTGCGGTCATGTCTATCAGATCGGCGCTGCTGCCGGACTGCGAAATTGCGAGAAACAATTGATCCTTAAGGTGGAGGCTTCCGCCGTACACGCTGGCAATGTTCGGCGCAGCCGCCACGACGGGTATGCCGAGATAGCGCTCGATTAGATGTTTTCCGAAAGTTGCGGCGTGAGCGGAGCTGCCGCGCGCGCAAGTGACAACCACTTGAGGCGGGCGTCGTCTCAAGCGCCGCGCCAGTTCGGCGACGGGCTGCGCCAGCGCCTCTCCTTGCCATTTCACGGCTTCAGGCGCTTCGCGGATCTCTAGCGCCGTCCGCACGCCCGGCAAGCTCATGCGGCGCCTTCAAGAGCCGTAGCCCTGGCGAGTTGGACGGCGCCGGAAAGCGCGCCCGCGGCAGGCGGGACAAGCCATTGCCTTGTCCACGGGCTGAGCCAGGGTTCGATGCTCTTGGCAAGCCCCCCCATCAAAGAGAGCCGCTTGGCGCCAAGGTCAAGTAGACGATCCGCAAGGGTTTCCACATGATGCGCCGCCGCCGCCGCCAGCTCCCTTCCCAAAGGATCGTCCCGCAATGCCCAGTCCATGACAAGCGGCGCCAGCGTTGCGAAGTTCCCGGGTCTCGCGTCGCTCATCCAGCGAACGATCTCATGCGGATCGAGGTCGAAACGTTCAGCGATGCGCGTCAAAAGCGGTGTCCAGGGTGTTCGCCCATCAAGCGCCCAGAGCGTGCGGCGAGCCACCTCGCAGCCGAGCCATGCGCCGCTGCCCTCATCCGACACCGGGAAACCCCAGCCGCCAACGCGATGACGGTTGCCGTTCACAATGGCTTCGCCAACGCTGCCTGTGCCGATGATGATAACGCCGCCGTTCTGTCCCCGATGCGCTCCGACGCAGGCGGCATGGGAGTCCGTCGTATAAACCGCAGTCTTGAAGGGATGCTCGTATCTCCTGAGCTCGGCAAGTATGATGGGCTCGCTCGCGCCTGCCAGCGCAAGGCAGGCGACAACTATGTGCTCTTCCACCGCGAGACCTGCGTTTCTGAAGCAGCGGGCTGCGGCGTCGAAAACTTCCGCTAAGCTCTCTTCCAGCCCAAGGCGAATGTTTGCGGGTCCGCCCAACCCACCGCCCAGCGTCTTGCCTTCGAAAGAGCACAACCGGGCTCTGCAGCGTGTGCCGCCGCCATCAACTCCAAGAAGAAGCGACTCTGTGTCCACCTGGAAGCTCGAATGCTTTCCCCTATTTAAGATTGATATATGAAGAAGGTCCAGTCTCTTAACGCGTATTCGACTTATGGATACTGAGCGTCCAAGTCCCCGATATACCGGGATTGACGTCTGGGAGCCTCTCGACGCTCTTGACGCGATGATCGATGGCCAGCTTGCCGCTGTCGCAGCCGTTCGCGCGGCGCGCCGCCAGATCCTTGAAGCGGCGCTCGCGATGGAGGCGCGCCTCAAGGACGGAGGACGCCTTGTCTATGCCGGAGCCGGGACCTCGGGACGCCTTGCGGTTCAGGACGGCGCGGAGCTAATGCCGACCTTCAGTTGGCCCGAGGAACGCCTGTTGTTGTTGTTGGCGGGCGGCGAAGAGGCCATGGTGCGCGCCGTCGAAGGCGCCGAAGACGAGATCGAACACGCTACAGAGTTGATCCGCAGGCACGCCATTGCCCCGAAAGATGTCTTGATCGCCGTAGCTGCGAGCGGCGCAACGCCGTTCACATTGTCTTGTTTGCGCGAGGCCAAACGGCGCGGGGCGCTCACGATTGGCGTGGCGAACAACCGGGACGCGCCGCTCCTGGCGGAGGCCGAGCGCCCAATCTACCTCGAGACCGGCTCCGAACCCATCGCCGGGTCGACGCGTATGAACGCGGGCACCGCACAGCGGATTACGCTGAGCCTTCTCTCGTCGCTGACAATGGTCCGGCTTGGGCGAGTTTATGCGGGCCTGATGGTGGAGGTGCAAGCCGTCAATGCGAAGCTCGTCGGGCGGCGGGAGAAGATGCTCGTTCATCTGACGGGAAAAAGCCTGGGCGAGGTGCGTGAGGCCCTCCACAAGACACACGGCAATGTCAAATTGGCGGTGCTCATCGCGGAGGGATGCGGGCTTGAGGAGGCAACGGAGTTGCTGGCTCAGGCCGGCGGCCGGTTAAGGGATGCAATCGCACTGGCCGAGAAGCGCCGGAGCCAGAGTTGAGAAGTCACGTCGCGAGTTCGTCTCCGAGACTCACGCGGACTGCATGGCCCTGTCGAACTTCATGGGGGGCGCCTCTGATAGTAGTCGTCATAGGTTCGCCGTCTTCCAACTCAACTTCCATCACCTGCTCCACTTGATCGATCTGTATTTTGAGCGAGCGACCGCGCCACTGAACCGCAAAGGCCATCTTCCGCCAGGCGGACGGCAGTATTGGATCAAGGGAAATGCCATCGCTCCGCGCCGCCAGGCCCGCGATGCCTAATACCGCCACCATCCAATTAGCGCCAAGTGCTGCGATGTGAACGCCTCCCCCAATTCCTACGACGCTATCGGAAAGATCGATAGCCGCACTTTGCTGGAAATATTGGAGCGCCATTTCCGCATCGCCAATTCTTGCCGCCGCGACGCCATGCATGGCAGGGCTTAGCGAGCTGCCGTGCCCGCATCGAGGCTCGTAATACCGGAAATTCTTCGAAGCCATGTCGCCTGGAAATTCCTCAGGCAGCAACGCAAGAAGCGCCACGACATCGGCCTGCTTGACCACCTGCGTGTTTTGCGTCCTCTCCCGCCCGAGTACGACGTCCATGGGCACGGAACGGCCTGCATAGTCATTGAGGTTGACATATTCCAGCCCGAAGAACCCGGAGAATTGCTCGAACAGTCCTGTCTTGGCGGCGAGTCCGTCCACGATGCTGTCCGCGACTTGTCGCCACTCGTCCAACTCCGGCTGCCGGAGGTGGAGCTTGGATGACAGACGCTTCCATGCGTCCGGCCAGCGCTCGCGTAGGATCTCGACCGATTCGAGCGCGCGGCGAATGTTCCAGCGCGCCATGACGTTGGTATAGGCGTTGTCGTCGATTTCCTCATGATATTCGTCGGGCCCGATCACGCCGCGGATGTGGCTTCGCCCATCAGCTTCCATAAGCGCCCGATTGGCCCAGAAACGCGCTGTCTCAAAAAGGATTTCCGCGCCGGCCGCGCGGAAGAATTCGTCATCGCCTGTGATCCGCCAATATTGCCAGACCGCGTAGGCGACGTCGGCGCTGATATGCTGCTCTTGCGTACCGCAGAGAACTTGGATCACCCGGCGATCGGGACCAACGACCTGGGCCGGCGTTGTTTCGAGCCCCGTATCCGTAGATTCCCAGGCGTAAAGAGCGCCACGCCAGCCCATGCCGGCGGCTTTTTGCCGGGCGCCATTGAGAGTGTGAAAGCGATACATGAGCGCCGCGCGCGCCGCTTCTGGCCAGGTCCAGGTGTAGAACGGCAGGAGATAGATCTCAGTGTCCCAGAAAACATGCCCGTGATAGTCGTCGCCGGTGAGCGCCCGGGCGCCGATTGAGGTGCTGTCATCGCTCGGATTGGCAGCGCTGATCAGGTGATAGATCGCGAACCGCAAAGCCCGTTGGGCAGCTTCGTCCCCCTCGATGACAACATCGCTCGCTTCCCATCGCTTCCTCCAGGCCTCCTCGTGCGATCTCACGATACCGCGCCAGCCCGCTTGCCGCGCTGCTTCGAGTTTCTCGCGCGCCAAGGCTCCAGGATCGGAGCTGTTATGGCTGCGCACGAAGGAAACCGTTCGCTCGAGCCAAGCCACCTGTCCGGGGCGGGTCTTCCAGCGCCAGAAAAATTTCAGTGGGCCGCATGCCTCCGCAGGAAGGCTTTGGCCATCAAGCTGGAAATCCAGGGCAGTGGCCATTGCAAGGCGTTTCCCCGAAAAATGAGTGCGCCACTCAGCAAGACCGCCTTCGAGCCGCGTGCATATGAGCCCGAGATCGAAACCCTCGAATCCTGCTTCGAGCGCGATATCCGCCTCTCCTTCATCAATCTCCAGCCGCATTACCTGCAGCCCAACCGCACGCTCGCTCAGGGACACGAGCCGGAGCGTACGCAGGCGCATACTCACGACGCCGGCTTGGCAATGGCTCCAATCCGTCATCACCAATCCACGCTTCATATCGAGCGTCATCCGATGAGACGGCACGTCGAAGGGATCGTGCACCAATGGCTGGCCTGGGACGGAAATGCGTACCTGAAGCCAGCTCGCGGCGGGGACGAGCACAGGTATGGCCAGTTCGGATGGAGGCGTGTCGAAGACGCCCGCCACATAAGTTCGAGGCGGAACGACCCATCTGGCGCCGCGGGTCACTGCACGTCCGCCGCGCACACCGAGGAAGCCGTTGCTGACGGCGAAGCGAGATTCGGTGCTGCTTTCGCGAAGCGGGTCGTAGCCCTCAGTGCCAAGGATCCAAGCGGAGTCCCGGGTTGCTTCCAGCACGTCGATGTTCCAATCCGGCTCCGTCATGATGACCTCCGGCAAAGCCGTCCCTGAGCCAGATCGTCAATGGCGACTTCGTCAAAGCTCGTCACAACGAGATCAGCGCCAGCCGCTTGCAAAAGAGACTCATCGTGGTTCCGCGCGATCCCGAGAGGTGACATGCCGCCAGCCGCAGCCGCCTTGACTCCGGCCGGTGCATCCTCGGCGACAAAACATGCTGCCGGTTCGATCCCGAGCCCCTGCGCCGCCAGCAAGAAGATCGCTGGGTTGGGCTTGCCTTCCGGCAAATCCACGCCGCAAACATTGACGCTGAACATGTCGTACAGGCTTTGGCCTGAAGGAAGCTTCGCCGCTTTCATCATTCCATTCGCATTCTTGGAGGAAGACGCAACCGCCATGGGGAGCCCCAATTCCGCGGTTGACTGAACAAATCGAAGTGCATCTGGAAACGCAGACACCTGGCCCTCGCGGACCAGTTCTTCAAGCCGAGCCTGTTTGCGGTCAGCGTAGGGTACTGCTCGGCGCTCCGGCTGCTCGACGCCCAGCGCCACCAGGGCGGCGAGCGCTCCGTCCATCCGCGGTTTACCCGATACCTGCGTTTCATAGAGCTCCGGCGTGAAGCGCGAGGGGTCTGCAAACCCCACAAGCGCCTCACGCCAGGCGCGCTCATGCGGCGATGCAAGCAAAACGCCATCGACATCGAAAATGGCTGCTTTCAGTCTTTGTTGACGCCTGCTCTGTCTGATCGGATCTGAGCCAGTCATGACGGTTACACTCCGGCTGTTTTAATTTAGAGGTCGGCGGGCCGTGATCAAGGCGTGGCTGGCAAGGCTTCTCTTCGGCTTTTCGAGCGAGTGCACCCAATAGCTTCAAGCGGGCGCCCTGTGCTGGTCTCGACTCGATGACGGGCAAAGCAGCGATCCTCTGTTCCCTGCCGTGAAATACCCGGCTCAGGCTTTAAGGTTCCGCTTGGACCAGCCGTGCAGGCGCAGCCATTGTTATGATCGCATGGGTCAGAATGCACTGAGTCCTATTGCAGCCGCAACAGGCGAGCTTGCAGAGACGTGGATTGCATCGGTTCGCACGAAGTGATAGACACGAACGCCGAAACTGTCTAACCCGGGTCTCTAACTCGATCACCTGACGAAGCGTGAACGGGAATTGGTAGTGTCTCGGTTGAAGTTTCTTCGTTTGGAGTGGTGGCCGAGAGGCTGAAGGCGGCGGTTTGCTAAACCGTTGTACGGTTGAAAAGCCGTACCGAGGGTTCGAATCCCTCCCACTCCGCCATTACCCAATTTTTAAGGCCATTTCGAAGCTTTGAAACGCTGAAATCATTGAGTTTTTGCCGTCTCAAGCATCATTCGGGCCAGTTTGCAAAGCGGCAATCTTTGGGGGCATTTATGAGGGCATCGAAATTTGGTGCCCCCAATGCCACTGACCGATGCTGAAATCCGCCGCGCCACTCCAAGACCGAAGCCGTGGAAGCTCTTTGACGGCGGCGGCCTTGATATCCTGATAAACCCCAACGGCTCGAAGCTCTGGCGTCTGAAGTACCGGCATCGCGGGAAGCCGCCTTCGGGCCTTATCCGCTCGTCTCTTTGCGGGAAGCCCGGCAGAAACGCGATGATTTCCAGCGCGCCTTGATGACCGGCGAAGATCCCACGGCTCCGAAACGCGGTCGAACCTTCGAGGCCGTTGCTCGCGAGTTCATCGAAAAGCAGGCGAAGCGCCTTAAGCCCCGGTATCGCGCCGATGCCCTCCGCAGTCTTGAGCTTAACATTTTCCCAGACCTTGGAGCCGCGACAATCGGGACCCCTCGAAGCGCCAAGCCTTCTCGGAACCCTTCGCAAAATCGAAGCCCGTGGCGCTCATGAGCAAGGCGCCCGCGTTCGCGCCTTATGCTCGCAAGTCTTCCGGTTCGCCATCGCCTCAGGGTACGCCAAGCGCGATCCGGCCGCCGATCTTCGAGGTGCCATGACGCCGCATAAAAAGCGCCATCATGCCGCGCTTGATGCCGATGGCTTGAAAGACCTGCTCGCCAAGGTCAAGGCGTCCGAAGATGAAGCGCCGGTCACTCGGCTTGGGCTTCTGGTCTTGGCGCATACGGCCTTAACCGCCACGACAACCGACGCCACGTCGACAGACTTAGACACGACAACCGCGTCAACTTCTTCGACCTCAGCAAGCAGCACGCCCCCGGCCACGGATGCAAGCTCAACACCCGCTACTCTGTCCGCCCAAACCCAAACGCCGGATCAAGGCCAGGCACAATTCAACCGAGTAGTGGGGCCAAGCCCACACTCGAACTCGTCCGCGTCGTCGGCACGAAGTACATCGATTACTTCACCGACGGCACGAAGACGTACTCCTTTCCCGGCAACCCGGATATCGACTCAAACTTAAATAAGCCCAACGCCCCGATCCCGACGCGTGGCAATTTGCGGTGTCTCGACCAGCGGCATGGAAGCCTACGACACGCCAAGTAGCGATCTCGAATCCGGCGATTACGCACAGGAATCCGACGGCTCGTACATTAGCAATGCCCCAGCCTACACTTACATCGACGCAACCTCGAGCGTTCCCATCGCTGCACATGTCGCGACCTCGAAAACCGACCCGACCCTAGCAGCCCCATAGTCGCCGCAGAGACTGGCTTAGCCGGACAGTTCCGGCGCGATTTGAGTCGCGGCGGCCTTCTTCTTGGGTGGGCAGGTGCCTACACGATCGCGAGCTTCAGCAAATTCGTGGTGCCTGAAACGCCAACGGGCGTTCCGGCAGTGATGGCGATGATGTCCCCCTTTTTTGCAAAGTCCTCGTCGAGTGCGGTATGACAGGCGCGCCTGACGACCTCGTCAACGCTGCCGACCTGCTCGATCAAGACGGAGTGGACGCCCCAAACCAGCGTCAAGCGGCGGGCAATCGCTGCGCTCGGCGTCATGCTGAGGATTGGCGCGGCAGGCCGCTCGCGCGCGGCGCGCAGGCTGGTGTGCCCTGAACTCGTGTAAGTCACTGCGGCCGCGACAGGCAACAGGCCTCCAACCCGGCGCAGCGCGCAACAGATCGCGTCGGAAATAGTGGCGGAGGGCTCAGGGTGAGCAGCATTATTGACGATCTGCGAATAGGGATCGTGCTCGACCTCGCGGATAATGCTGTCCATCATGCTGACGGCTTGAACAGGATATTGCCCTGCCGCGGATTCCGCCGAGAGCATGACCGCGTCCGCGCCGTCGTAAACTGCGGTCGCCACATCGGATGCTTCCGCCCGCGTTGGCGCTGGAGCTGAGATCATCGATTCCAGCATTTGGGTAGCGACGATAACCGGCTTTCCCGCATGCCGGCTCGCGCGCAAAATCTCGCGTTGAATGATGGGAACCTGTTCGGGACGCATTTCGACGCCAAGATCGCCGCGCGCCACCATCAACCCATCGGACAGACGAATGATGTCCTCCAGGCAATCGATCGCGGATGGCTTCTCAAGCTTTGCCATGATCGCAGCCCGCGATCCCACCAGCGCCCGGATTTCCTCTATATCGTCCGGCCGCTGCACGAAGGACAAAGCAATCCAGTCCGCGCCCATATCGAGCGCGAAGGCGAGATCGGCGCGATCCTTATGCGTCAGCGCCGAGACAGGCAGGACAGCTCCAACGACGCTCACACCTTTCCGATCTGAAAGGACTCCGCCCGTTACAACCAGGGCGTCCGCAAATCCTTCTCGACAAGCTTCAACCTTGAGCCGAATCTTGCCGTCGTCGAGCAGCAGCTCAACCCCAGGCGAAAGCGCAGCAAAAACCTCCGGATGTGGTATCGTTGCCCGCCGGGCGTTCCCGGGGCTTGGGTCCATATCAAAACGAATGACGGCCCCGGCCGGAAGAGTGATGCGGCCATCGGAGAAGGTGCCGACTCGAAGCTTTGGACCTTGTAAGTCGGCGAGGACGGCGATGGGACGGCGCACCTCACGTTCTACCGCACGAACAATGTGGTAACGGCGCTGGTGGTCTGCGTGAGTCCCGTGGCTGAAGTTGAAGCGGAAGATGTTGACTCCCGCCTCGAACAGCGCGCGGATGACGTCTTCGGTATCGCTCGCAGGCCCAAGCGTTGCGACGATTTTTGCCTTGCGATGAAGCTTCATCTTTACGCGGCCCTTGTGGCCGCCTCCACTCAAGTGTGTTGACGAGAATGGCGCGGAAGTCGTTGAGGCGGCTTTCGCGCGGTCTTCTTCAGTCGATGGCATGAGAGCGCGCGCCGTGCGGCCGGCCCTCGCTCCAAGCCTTTAGGAGTTTAAGTTTCCGTGTCGCGGCGGCTACTTGCCGCGCTTGCAGCGGGGGCATGGAATTGTCTGGCGGAGCCGGCAAAGATTTTCCCGGCCGTTTTTGCCTATAATGACGACGAAATCGCCGAACAGGCGGCAGGTGGGGTCTTTCGCTTTTTCGCCGAAGACTCATGCTTCTGCTTCTCCAGCAGGAACCGGTCAAGCTCGTGATCGTTACGCACAGAAACCAGCAATAGGCTGCCACCAACAACCAGCCGCAGAACGGTATTAAGATGGGCACCCACCATGCCTTCCGCCACCAGCTTCCGTAAATTTAGGGAAGGACTTGCCGCCTCCTCACCCCGCTTCGCATATAATTGATATGGGTTCAGATTTTCCTCTATTCCGCGAGCGCCTGGCGTGGCCTGCCGCGCCCATGACGGAGACGAAAGTCTGCTCGAGAAACAAAACGCGCGTTCGATCTTGCCTTGGCGGCCCACTTCCAAATCTGACCCACTTTCCGCGTTGCGGCCAAACGAAGTGTTCACCCTGCTCCGCCTATGCCTTCGAGCGCATCGCGACCATCGAAAAACATCTCGGCATCGACCGCAAACAAGTCGCGTGACTAACGGATGCAAATAAAACAGCCGCATCAGCGACTGCAATCTTCATCCGCTCACTGGTGCTTTCGCCGCACCTATTCCCCAGTAAGTTAGGCCTTGCACGCGAAATCGCATTGCAGAGCCGCTCTGCAGACAATAGCGTTAACTAAAGCAGCGCACCGATCTCTCAACGCGTTCTGCCAGTTTTCTTCCAAGTCCCTATTGCCTGGATATATTTCTATCGATCGCCCCTAGCGCAGCATCGCTAGGGGTTTTTCATTTGTATAACGAATAGGTCGCAGGAATAATCCGCCCCGAATGAGGATATTCATACGGAAGCCCTGGCGCATGTCAGCAAAGCCAGTCTCGGCGACGTCCATTCTCCCGACTCACTAAAGCGGTGATATGTGCCGTGTCGCACGCAAAAGCCGTTGCTTGCCCGTCAGTTCTTATCCAGGTGGCTTTATTTTTTCTAAAGGCGATCTTCAACAAAAATGAATATGACAAGACCCCGTCCCGTAGTACGGGTGACGGAAGTTTTGCCTAGGTCGCCGCGGGTGTTGAGTGGGCGTTAGGAGTAAAATCATGCCTGTTCACGAATTTTTTAACTTCTCTATGACGCTTGGGATAGCGGTTATATTATTTTTTGTTCTGCAATACCTCGGACATGCTGTCGTACGCTATTTGAATCGCTAGATGCCGCATCTAACACAGCTCGGTTCATGTCCTAAATAAATCCACATCGTGTCCAATGCTTGGCTCAGTCGCAGACAGCGATAGACATTATTAGTTTTCTGACGCCTATTATGTCCACCGCTCATAGCGGGATTCCATTGTTTCGCTGCTGCAGCTCGAATATAGTTCACAGAATTGTGCCCGCCCGCGGGCCCTTTTCTCCTTTCCCGCACGCCCCGCGCTTCCCCCTCACGGCACCCGCAGCATCGCCGACCCGGCCGCCGCGTCAAGGCACCCCTTTCTGGGGTGCTGTTTTGCATCTGAGTCTTGGCGCCGTTTTTGACGCGCTCATCGGGTTCCCCCGCCTCTGACCCAGCGTCCGCAGGTCGGCGCTGCCACCGGTATGCCGTGAGGGCGAAAGTCACGGCCGGTCGAAAACATTACTAAGGCACCCACGGAAGGCTTCGCCTCTTGAAAGAATGCGCTCCTGGAAGAAAACGCGAAATCCAGCTCGTAATGCTTTCAACCGGGCCCCGGCTCCTCTTCCAAGGGGGGTCGGGCAGGCGTGTCCCACCATCCCCCACCTCCGCCCTGAAATCCGGGCGTCGACACTCTCAAACGCAAATAGCCCAATTACCGGTGCAGGCCGAGGTTGTGTGAAAACGCGGCAGTTTGCGCGACTGGAGCGGGCGTCGTATCCGCATTCTGAGCAATGAATGCGATGTTACCGGCCGCTGCCGTCAGGCAGCGATTGCTCGAAGGATCGGTTTCACTCCGAACATGTTGATCATCCGCTTCATGTTATAGGCAAGCACCTGCAAGCTCATCTCCGTGCGCACGTTTTTGAGCGTCTTGGTGAGGAAGTGCGTGGCGCCCATCCACGCTTTCAGC
>JBAVVQ010000236.1:0-2274 GCA_049697375.1 Rhodomicrobium sp. | reverse complement strand
TCGTGCGTTAGATCAATGATATAGCGCTTGTGAACCATCAAATCTTCCCTCGCCCGTTCGCGAAGGCGAGGGAATCAGTGTTCGCAAATAACCGCAACCAGGCTATTTAAATGGTGCAATCCACTAGCGCCCGGCAGGGCCTGCTTCGCTGGCGCCATATGTCGTCATCGCGACATAGGGATGTAAGTCTCGCGACAAAGGCACGCGCTTATCTTCCAAGCTCCGAAAAATCATTAATAATAGCAGCCCTTTACCCCATTGGCATGGCCATTGCTACGCGCTGCTCCATTACCCCTCGCCTTTTGCGTGCCCAGCTTCGTGCGGCCCGCCATTGGACGTTTTCCGATGGGCGAAACCTGGACCGGAATAAAGGAGAGTTCCAATGGCTAACATAACGTTTTCATCCCCGGTCATGGCTAGAGACGTCACCGTGTATGCGATTGCAGGACACCGCGGCACGATCCTTGCCGTCGCCAAAGCTAACAAGATCCCGATCCCCTTCGATTGCCAGGATGGCGAATGCGGCTCGTGCCTTGTCGAGGTCAAGAACCTGACGCCTGAGCGCAAGCACGGCATTGCCCTCACCGAAAAAGAAAAGGAGCTTCTGAGGCAGTTCCGCAAAATCACACGTCAGGAGATCGTGGACGCGGAAGTAAACGACATGCCGCCGCGCTATCGCCTAGCCTGTCAATATTTCGTGCGCGACGAGGATATCCTTGTGACCTTCGAGGGCGATGAAACCCTTCCGAAGCAAAGAGAGGCCCATTCTATCGCCGCCAAGGTTTATAAGGGTGGTATAGAGATCAAGAGCGTCGAAGAATTTTTCGGCTATGCCGTGAAAGTCGAGCAGGATGCCGCCATCCATTACGATCAGCTCGGCGCTGCGATGGAAAAGGTTGGGAATGCCGAAGTCGCTGAGCTCTTCCGCGAGCTCGCCGATTATTCGCGGCTTCATCTCGAAGAGGCCAAGAGACGGGCCGGCGCGATCGATTACAACCTGCACGTTCCAGCCAATTATGTCTGGCCGGACCACGCGACGCCCGAACGCACGGACCTTTGGACCGGCGATCCGGCGCTCTCCCGGCTGGGCGCGCTAAAGGCCGCCCTTTTGGGCGAGCGGCGCGGCTTGGAGTTCTATCATTCGGTCGCAGGTTTTTCCAAAGACCCGGAAATTGTGAAGCAAGCCAAAGAATTCGTGAAAGAAGAGGCCGAACACGTCGAAATCCTTGAGCGCTGGATCGCACGCGAGGAATCGCTGCAGAAGAGTGCAAATTCCTGAGCGCCAAGGTTCCATCCAAACCCAGGAGCGGCGGAGCGGTTGATCTGAACAAGCCTGCTCAATTCCCGCTCGCTATTGTATAGTCCAAGGAGGATTTGGCAATGCAAACCGTCGAGGAGTTTCTCGCCTATTCCGTGCATCTTGAACAGGATGCTCCGCTTCGATCAATTGGCGGATGCCATGGATGCTTGCGGCAACCAGGAAGTAGGTAAGTTGTTTCGACGGCTGGCAACCTATTCCAGGATGCATCTCTCGGAGGCGCGGGCGCGATCAGCTTACCGGGATATTCCCAGCCTGAAGCCCTCTGATTTCGTGTGGCCCGATATCGAGAGCCCGGAAACCGCAGCCATATGGGCGGCCGATCCCTTCCTTGGACGCGAACAGGCTCTGGAAATTGCTCTCGATGCCGAAGCCGGCGCTTTCAACTATTACAAGAGCATTCTCGACACCACAGAAGACCCCGAAATCAAGATTTTCGCAAAGGAGTTTGTGGACGAGGAGAGCGAGCATGTCGCGGAGCTTAAAAAATGGCTCGCCGCGCATAAGGCCGGCGAGCCCTTACCTGTCGATCGATAACCGAGGCTTGAGCGTTAGTCGCGCGGGCGGACGATTTCCGGTTTTAAACGTCCGTCCGCTCCATTGTGCGATCATAGGCTCTTCGATGCCATCCTCCACGAGTTCCGCGGCTTTTTTCAGCCGCAGCCAGCCACACTGCGTTCGCGATGTCTCGTTCAACCAAGATCGTTGCCGCGTCCTGGCCGGCGCCCGTGCGCTAGCCGCCATGCGGAACCTTGTCCTTTATCTCATTCTTGCCCGTGCCAGAGGCCACAGAATGTTACCGGTAGGATTGAACTCGGGTCATCGCGCTTGTCACGGGGCGCATTCTTTGAATCGCCCTTTCGAATGATGATGTCCGCTGTGCAGGGCAGTTCTGCCCCGTCAATTCGCGAACGCCAAAGGCTTATCGAAAATAGCGTGTATGTCCGCTAACTCTG
>JBAVVQ010000235.1:0-2332 GCA_049697375.1 Rhodomicrobium sp. | reverse complement strand
CCTGGATTTTCCCAGGATGACTCCCATCCCGTAGTTTGCGTAAACTGGGACGACGCCAAGGCCTATGCTGAGTGGCTGAGCGACAAGACTGGCAAAGCGTACCGCCTCCCCTCGGAGGGAGAGTGGGAATATGCCTGCCGCGCCGGGATAATAACACCCTTTTGGTGGGGTTCGTCGATCTCGACCGACCGAGCGAATTACGACGGCAGATTTACGTTCGGCGATAACAACAAAGGTGAATGCCGACAGAAGACCGTTCCGGTAAAGTCGTTCGACCCTAACCCTTGGGGTCTCTATCAGATCCACGGCAATGTTTGGGAGTGGTGCGAAGATTCCTGGAACGACACTTATAACCACGCTCCAAGCAATGGCTCAGCGTGCACAACCGGAGATGGTTCCGTCCACGTTTTGCGGGGCGGCTCGTGGAGTAACCCTCCACAGTATCTCCGCGCAAGCTTCCGCGTTAGGAATGGTGTAGGTCTCCGGGGATACAATGCCGGTTTTCGTCTCGTCAGGACGCTTACCCCTTAAGCAGATTTCGCCCATTTGGCTAACAGATCATCATTGTGATCCCGGCCAAGCGAAGCGCGAGCCGGGATGGTAAAAATGTAATTGTTTCAATATATTACGATCCCGGATAAGGCTTCGCCTTTCCGGGATGACGTCGGGGGCAATCCGTTATCGCGGATCAGGCCGTTGTCACAGTGCATACGATGGCCCGGGAAGATCTCGAACAAAAATGCATAGCTTTGTGACAAATGCATGCGTATCCGTTATGGTCGCACCCTTGCCTCGTATAACCGAACCGGGCGCGCCATTATTGAACCGGACGCCTCTCCGCAGATTTCAAGGCGGCGATTTTTTCTTCGGCGATGGCCTCCAGTTCCGGAAGGAGAACCACGCTTTCCTGCTCATTGGGGTCGGTTCGCGTAATGACCGCCGACACGGGTTTGCCGCTCAGATTGACCGGGAGATGCGGCAATCCCGCGGGGATATAAACGAGGTCGCCCGCCTTTGACAGGACGTGGTGCTGAAGCCGGTCGCCATAGAGTGTGATCGCTTCGCCCTCCAGAACGTAGATGGCGGTTTCGTGCCCCTCATGCAGGTGCGCCTTCGCCCGGCCGCCCGGCGGAATAGTCAGCAAGTGCATGCAAATACTCTTCGCGCCCACGGTCTCGGCGGCGATGCCCTCGAAATAGGTCAATCCTTGCTTGCCGCTATACTTGGCCGAGGTTCTCACAACTCGGCAGGCCGGTTCGGGAGACTCGCTCATGGACAGCTCCTTTCGCTGTCCATCATGTAGGTTTTACAATGTTTTTCCGCCATCGCCGTCAGTCAGAGGTTGACGTGATTGATCACCCAGGCGCCGGCCGCCGCCGCGGCGCCCGCAAGGAGAATGGGCGGCAGGGTGCGGACGAACACCGCGAGCAAGGTCGCCAAAGCGGCAAGCGCTTTCTCCCCGGCTTCCAAAAGCTCGCGCCCGGCGCGATAAAGCAGATAGAAGACAACAACTCCGGTCACGACAAGGATAATGACCTTCCACCAGGGCAGATTGCCGAGCTGCTGCCAGGGCACAGCGTGAATCTGCGCGACGGACCATTGCCATATCGTCTGGATGAAGTTGAAGATCGCCGAGATGGCCTGCTTCAGAAATTGCAGCAGCTGGTTCAGAATCTGCATGGTTCGCCCGCGCCGTTCGCCTTTGTGTTCGATGATGCTTGGACGCGTTTGGGCTGTCTAGCGCTCTAGCGTTGTGTTTGCTCGATCACGCTAGAGCGCATCCGCTTTTGATGGACTCAAAACGATGCTACCCATGGTTCGACAAGCTCACCATGAGGGCTAAGCCGCTGAAAACACGCGGCCTCATCCTGAGCCTGTCGAAGGATGAAGCCAAGGGCTCGATTGGTCTTCAGCAAGAACGGCGCCGGAGCCAACCTCCTCGGCCCATCAGGCGACGGACCTCGCGCTGGCAAGGAGTTCGGCGGTCTCGGCTGACTTGGAAGCGAAATCCTTCCAGGCGCTTTCCGCCGCGATCGCGCGCCATTTTGCGATGTCCTCCGCCGAGAAATCCACAACCGTCGCGCCCTTCCCCGCGTAGACCTTGGCGGCCGCCCCGTTATCACTCTTGGCCTCAATGGCTCCGAACCATTCCATTTCCTGTCCGATGTCGGTGATGGCTTTCTGCTGGTCGGGCGCAAGCGACTAGAAGACGTCCTTGGACATCAGAAGCGGTTCGCACATGAACCAGATCGATCCCGCGCGAGCGGTGGTGAGCGCCTTGGCGAGTTCTTCCAGCCGGAAGGAAATCAGGCTTGTCGAGGAGGTCAGCGCC
>JBAVVQ010000234.1:0-4582 GCA_049697375.1 Rhodomicrobium sp. | reverse complement strand
CTTCGATTACCCGGGCCCAGCGAAAAGCCGCGGCGCGGTCTCCAATCATACGGAAGCCAGATACAATGGCGACACGCCGGACGTTTTTGGCCAGCCTCCCGACTATGCGTTGTCTCAGCATCGGCCCCAGCGGTCGCGCTCTTTGGCCACGCGCGCTGAGTATGATGACCTTTCGGCCTATCCGCACTCTGCAGGCCATGAAGCGCATTCGAACACAGCAGCGGAGCGGGAGAGCAGCCGGCTACTCGGGGCTGCTGCCATTGGCCTGGTTGGCGGCATCGCCATAGCGGCGTCGCTTGCGGTTTTCGTCATCAATTCTTATGGGCCAGGCGACCGGGCAGCGGCCGGCGCGGTAAACCAGACGTTGGACGGCGGCCAGCCCGGCTATGGGCGATTGATCAAAGGCAACGCCGAGTTGGAAGCATCAAAGCCTGCCGCCGATGCATCTCCGCCGGACGCGGCGCCCGTGATTGCCGCCGCCGATGTGCCGGTGATGCCCGGTCAGCCTTCTTCGCTCGCGATCGAGGTCAAGCCTGAGCAAGTGAATGACAAAACACTCATAAGCATTACCGGCATCCCCGAGGGAGCGCGTCTGAACGCCGGCATCGATGCGGGCGGTGGAAACTGGCTGCTGCCGCCTCGACGACTGAATGGTCTCACGATCAATGTGCCGGCGGGTTCGCCAGATACGGTTTCACTCGGCGTTCAAGTGCTTGATAGCAATGTGCGAACGCCCCTGTCGGACAAAAAGCAGTTCGCCATCCGGGTGAACCCGGCCAAAACGGAGCCCGCTGCGCCGATGGCCGTTCAAGTTACCGCGCAGGCGGCCGCCCACCCTGTGGAGCCGGCTCCCATCCTGCCGCCGCGGCCTCAGCCGGAAATTGCAGCTCTTCAGCGCCCCCAGCCAGAACCCGCGGCTGTTCCGGAAACGCCTAAGCCGGCGAAGCCTGTCCCATCCTTCTTCAGCACTGAGACCGTGCCGGCCCCAGCGTCCGGGATCGCGCCCCAAACCGAGCTTCGAGGGAAACCGGCAAGTTCAGCGGGCGCGGCCCAGCAGCCCGCCCCGTCACGACAAGCCGCGCTTCAACCCCCCGGCGCGCCACCTAAAGGTGCGCCCGGGACCGATATCGAGGATTTGATCCGGGACGGCAACAAACGCATGAAGGACGGCGACATTCTCGAAGCACGCCGGCTTTATCAGAAAGCTGTCGCGCTCGGAGATCCGGAGGCGGCGCTTGCGATGGGGCGCTCCTACGATCCGATCTACTTTGCGCGCATCGACAGGAAGAACGCCGAGCCGGATGCAGCGAAGGCTTTCGACTGGTATCGCAAGGCGATGGATGGCGGCGCTTCCCAAACGGCGAAGGTGCGGATCGAAAACCTCAAGCACTTCCTGAACCAATAGAAGGCATCCCGCCTTGGGATGCGCTCCAGGCGATGAGAAAGATCACGGCTGCGTTTTTTCATAGACCGCGATCATCGGCCCGAGCCCGAGCAGCATGTTTCCGCCGCGAGAGGCGGATGGCGCGTAGAGAGCCGGGGCCGTCCCTCCGTCCAGAAACAGCGCGTTCCGGCATTTGAGACCATCGCGGAACAGGCGCTCGAACGTATCGAATGGCACCTCGCCCTCCGAAATAGCGAAAAGCACATGGCCGGCGCCCCGGACGCAGACCCCGTCGCGCGCCTTTGCCGACACATTGGCCTTCGCAATCCTCGGATGCAGCTTGCCCTCAACGACGAGCATCGGCCCCGATTGCGTCGCATATAGAGCTTTCGGTTTCTTCTTCAGGAATGCGCTCGTTTCAAGAACCCCGGCCTCACCCTCTCCTGCGTAAAAAACGCCATTCGGCTTCAGATGGAAATTGCCTGGGCCGGACCTCGTATTTGCCCGCACAAGTTCGCGCCCATCCTCGATATAAAGCCCGACCGGCTTGTAATCCGGGTGGAACATCCCCCCGTTCAGGGCAAAGGCGAGCCGGCCGCCATTTTCATCCGTTTTCGGCAGCGAACTGAGATAGGAATAGGGCGCGCCATCCGGCCGCTGCCAGAACAACCTGATCGAGAAGCGATTCAGAGGCGCTTCGCACAGCGTGTAAGCATTGCCTTCGAAGCTGTACGGCTTGCAAGGCTGCTGCTCGGCCTGAGCGGAGGAAGCCGCCCAAATAAAAACAACGGCCAAGAGAGTGGCGGCCGCGATGGGCATAATTCCAAGTTTGATGTCAAGCTCTCGCATGGTCTCATTAAAACTCATGTGTCGCAATCAACGACGGTTTTGGAGGTTTTCGACAATCTTCAGCCATCTACGAAAATAATTGCGTTCGAAGACCGTTGGGATTTTGTCGGACATGTGGACAAAGCAAGATACCAAGCCGTCGACCGCGCGGCTGCGCGTTGCCGAAAGGCTCAAACGGGCAACGTTCCGAAATAAGCGACGCGGCGAATGCGCAATCGCCAGCTGTAAGAATGCGAGAAACCTCTGTCAGCGCGCTAATTTTTTCAGCAAACCCTTGAGACGCAATCATGAGCCCCCCTGCCGGCGCTTCTCAACGGCCGAACCCTGCCAGAACCGACTATTAGCTAAACCGCCCGCGGTCAAGGCCGAGCAACATTTGGGATGACGGAAGCGATTTCCCCCGTATAAGTGTCTTAATTTGAATCGCTGGACCTCGCATTCGCCCGAGAACAACTTCCAACCAGTTTTGAGATATGGCTCCGTTATCCGACTTGAAAACCGCTTCGAAGCGGAGCATGGCGTCCTCTTTCATAAAGACCCGGCCGCTTTTCCTGCCTCTTCAGGTTCTTGTTAACGTCTGGAAATCAATTTCAGAAGATAACATCAGCCTGCTTGCAGCCGGCGTCGCCTTCTACATGCTGCTGGCGGTCTTCCCTGCCCTCGTGTTCATCGTCGCGATGTTCGGCCTTCTCGCCGATCCCGATCAGGTCCGCCAATGGCTTCTATCCCTGAAAGGCGTGCTCCCCGGCGAGGCCTGGAACGCGATCGACGCCCAGCTTCTTGTTCTGATGGGAGAGACCAGCTCCTCGCTCTCGCTGACCTCGGTTTTAAGCCTGCTGCTCGCCTTCATTAACGCCCGTCTCGGGGCCTATTCGATGATGGGAGCCCTGAACGTCGTCTACAGCAGCCCTGAGACACGCAGTTTCACACGCACGAACCTGATCGCGTTCATGTTCACAATCGCGGCGCTTTGTGTCTTGGTCTTCAACATATACGCCGTTATAGCCGTGCCGCGCGTTCTTGAAGCCATCGGTCTTTCGAAATTCTCCAACAGCATTCTGCACACCCTGCGGTGGCCCGTCCTGGCTCTGATCATGGCTTGGAGCCTCGCGCTGGTGTACCGGTACGGGCCGGACCGCAAGGATGCGCATTGGCGATGGGTTTCGATCGGCTCGCTCGCGGGAACGGCCCTGTGGCTCGCGGGATCGACGGGCTTTTCTTGGTATGTATCCGCGTTCAACTCTTATGACAAAATTTACGGCTCGTTCGGAGCCGTCGTTATTCTGCTCTACTGGCTTTGGCTGACAGCTTTCGCCGCGCTCATGGGAGCAGAACTAGACATGCAAATCCAGACTACGCTCGAAGAACGCAAATAACACGCCCGATTTATTCTCTCTCCACCATCGTTGGACAAAACGAGCTGAAGCTTGCGCTCATTAAGCTCAGACGCGACGCCTGCAAAGCTTCAGGCGCCGCGCGACCGCCAAACCTAGATCCTTTGGCCGGTTATTCTTTTTTGCTTGGCTCGCCGCCGTTTTTCCGTCTAATTGTCGGCCGACTTTACCGGCGATAGCCGGGCGCCTGAGAAGCAGCTTCTTCCTCCGAGCAACTTTCATGGTTGGCTGGCAAAGCCGCACGGGGAAGATTGTGCCCAGTGCTCGTCACGGGGTGTAACCTTTATGCTACAATCCAGGATCGAAAGACAGGTCTCGACATGCTCTCTTTAAGATTCGCTCAGGCGGCCCTGCCTTCGTCATGGAGGCCGAAAGCGCTCATCATCCCGATCTGCTTCATCGCCGCCAGCTTCGGCATGGATTTGTCGGCTTTGGGAGCGAACAGAAGCAAGCCACCCACTCCTCGGGCGGACACCCCCGAAGTCAACTCGTTGCTGGGGAGCTATCTCGCCGGGCACGTGGCGCGTTCCTCACGGGATAATGACAACGCCGCCGCTTATTACAGGCGCGCCCTTTCCAAGGATCCCGCCAATCAGGACATCCTCGATGAAACCTTCCAGCTTGCTCTCGCGGCTGGCGAGTTCGAGTCGGCGAAGAGCCTTGCCCTGCGCCTCGTGAAGCGCCAGAGCGATAACACCATCGCTCACGTCTTCCTCGGGCTCGACGCATTCAAACATAGAGATTACGCGAAAGCGGACGAACATTTCCGCGACGCCGAGCGCGGCTCCTCCGCGGAGGAGCCGACCATAAAGCTGGCGCGCGCCTGGGTGGCCGTGGCTCAGTGTCATGCGGATAAAGCCATCGCAGTCTTGCAGTCTCCCAGCAAGGCGGCTTGGGCGACCCACTTCGAAACGGTTCAGCGCGCTTTCATCGGCGATGTCGCGAAGAAGAAGGC
>JBAVVQ010000233.1:0-4079 GCA_049697375.1 Rhodomicrobium sp. | reverse complement strand
CGCTCTGAACGGCCGTGGACGAGGTCGTCGAAGCGCCGTCTGCCGAGAAATTGAACGTCTGCGCCATGGCAAGGACTTGCGGGTTGTTGAGCGTATTGGCGAGATCGCTTTGGCTGCTGGTTCCCTGTTGAAGGACCTGCTGAATAAGTCCCTTGCCGTAGGAGGTCATGTCGCCGAGGCCATAGGCGGTCATGACATAAGAAAACAGCCTGTAATTACTAACCAAATCCGAGGGGGTCTTCACATTCCCTATATTGGCCTGGTAATAGTCCGTTGCCTGTTTCACTGTCGGGTCCGATGCCGTCATGTTCTCCCACTTGGTCAGATTGTTTGAAATCTGCAAGTAGTTGCTGAGGGTTGATACTGCCATAATCGCCGCCTTTAATCAGGAGAGCTTCGGTGCGTCTGTGCCCCACGAAAGTTAACCTCGGGCGGGCTTATGGTAGTCCGCGCCGCCCACATTCTACGGCCACCGGGAGTAAGCGTAGTTTGCGTGTTGAACAGTATTCGCGTTTTTGAGGTCGGTGATCAGCGTATCAGCTGCGGTCTTGGAGGCTGTCGCGTCGCCCGACTGCACGGTGCTCAACAGGTTTTTGAAGTCAGCAAGAAATGTTGACTGAGTGCCGCCTGCGCTTGTCGTTGATGAGGTTGCAGACGCCGTATCAGTGCTGCCGTACGCGCTTTGGAGCGTCGTTGCGGCGCTCTGGGCATCGGTCATATCTCCGGACTCGACCGACTGCAGCAAAGTCGCGATTGTGTTTCCAAGCGAATTTGACGGCCCGCCTTGGCTGGGCGGTGGTGGTGGCCCCATATCACCCGACTGGCCCTGAGAGGTATCCCCGCTTCCTTCCGAATTTGTCCCGAACGAAAGGCCGCTTAGCAAGGCGTATAAGGCATTCTGCGCCTGGCTGACCGTGTCGCCCGAAGCCGATTGCGACTGCGTCTGACCGCTTTGGCCCGTGTCCGGCGTTTGATTGCTGGCATCGGTTGCCGATTGCCCGCGATGATGGTGGTGAAAGACCGCTTCGAGCCCCGCACCAACGCCAATTGCCGAGATTGACATGACTATCTCCGAGAAGGGTGTTTCTCAATCACAGGTAGCGCGCAAGCAGTTCACGGTTACATATCTCGCTTGCTTTTGACGTGAAAATACAATGAAGTGAGCTCTCGGAATATGGCTTGCCTGTTGCGGAGTGTTTCAATCTTGAGTTGTGATACGGGGCGTTACCACATAGGTCCCCCCTTTGCGCCACGGTCATGCCCAACCAGGGCCATGGCAGCTTGCGACCCGATGCGGGATGATCGTGAGCGGAACGATGCCGTCCATTCGTTGGCGAGGCCGCGAAAGGCCGCCGCCGCGGCGCGCGGTTGCGCCTGCGCGGGTCTGAGGTTCGGTTAATAGACCTTTCATATTCACTTAAAAAAGCATTACCGCGCGTGCGCGGAGGAGGTTTGGAGCCCTCCGCTAAGCAATGCGCATTTTCCTGAAATTTTAAATGAATAACGTCAATGTTATAAAAATTACACCTTCGCTCACGGTGTTTCTTAAAAATTACTCATATAACTACTTATAGCCATTTTACAAAACGAACCCAATGAAGTAAACCGGTCGTAACCTTCGCGGTCCGTCCCGCCTGTCGCGAGATGATTGCTTGACATTACGGGTCAACACCGCCACGTTGTGCGACGACATTGATGGCTAGAGATTGCGCGACGGGCCGCCACGCGGCTCTAAATTTCATGCTCATCCACGAAACCTGTCTTCTCTGATTGCGCAGCGGCGGAGGCATATCCCCTGCCAGCGAGTCGGCCATTTCCGGCGCCGCCTGCAAAAGAGATCCAAAACTTGACCCACACGACATTCGATGCGTTCGGTCTTTCCGAACCCATTCTCCGCGCACTGCGCACAGAAAACTTAACCACGCCGACACCCGTTCAAGCCAAGGCCATCCCGCTCCTTATGAAAGGCGCGGACGTCATGGCAATCGCCCAAACAGGCACGGGAAAAACAGCGGCCTTCGGCTTGCCGCTCCTGGAAAAACTCGCTTCAAGCGAAGCTCCGCTGGCTGCTAAAACGGCGCGGGCGCTCATCCTTGTGCCGACGCGGGAGTTGGCTGTGCAGGTTCACAGCCACCTTGCAACCTACGCCAAGCATCTCAAGCTGCGCCAAGGCATCGTTATCGGCGGCATCGGGATGCAGCCCCAGACGCGCAAGCTCGCACAAGGCGTGCACGTGCTTGTCGCGACCGTCGGGCGGCTTCTCGATCATCTCGGCGAAGGCAACGTCAAGCTCGATCAGGTGTCGATGTTTGTCCTCGACGAGGCCGACCGTATGCTCGACATGGGCTTCATCAACGACGTCCGGAGGATCGCGGCCTTGCTCCCGAAATCGCGGCAATCGGCGATGTTCTCGGCGACGATGCCGCCCGAAATCGCGAAACTCGGCCAGCAGATTCTCAACAAGGCCGAACGCCTGCAGATCGCCGCGAACGGCGCAACCGCCGACCGCGTCTCGCAAAGCGTGATTTTCGTGAAAAAGGAAGGCAAGACGCGCCTTCTCCAGGAGCTTCTCGGCGATCCTGCGTTTTCTCGCACCATCATCTTCACGCGAACGAAGCGCGGCGCCGACCGCGTGGCGACGTATGTGGCGAAGGCGGGCATCACTGCCGAAGCCTTGCATGGCAACAAATCGCAGAACGCGCGCCAGCGCGCGCTGACGCGGTTCGCCGCCGGAGAGGCGAGCGTTCTGGTGGCGACCGATCTCGCGGCCCGCGGCCTCGATGTGGATCAGGTGACTCACGTCATCAACTACGAGTTGCCCGACGAGGCCGAGACCTATGTGCATCGCATCGGGCGCACCGCGCGGGCGGGCTCGGGGGGCGCTGCAGTTTCGTTCTGCGACGCGGACGACCGTGGAACGCTACGCGCAATCGAGAAACTTACGGGCAAGCCGCTTATCGTGATCGAAACTCCCGCGGGCGTCGAGATTACACGCGAGCCCCAGGTTCCAAAAAAGGAACCAACCCGGCAGCAGAACAAAAAATCCGCAAATCGCCTGGGTGCTAAAGCAACCGAAAGCGGCGGCGTCAGAAAAGCGCCAAGGAAAAGCCTCGTGCCTTCGGGCACGGTCAAATGGTTCAACGCGGAGAAGGGCTTCGGATTCGTTGAATTGGACGATGGCGGAAAGGATGTGTTTTTGCACATCAGCGCCTTCGAGCGCTCAGGCATCGGCACGCCACGCGAAGGGCAGAGGCTAAGTTTCGATCTCGAACGCGATCCGCGAGGCCGGCTCTCGGCGACGAATTTGCGCGCGGGCGATTAAGCTCTTCGCCCGCCCGATAGTCTCGGTGCTTGGGGCTCAAAGAAAGCGCGGCGTCCGCGCCTTGTAGGCGCGATAGACATCGCCGTAAGCTCGCTGAAGCCACGGCTCCTCCGTGTAAGGCATGATGACGTAAACGAGGATCGCGAGCCCGCACAGAATCGCCGTGCGGATCTCGCCGTTCGCCAGCCCGGCGCCGAAAAGGCCTAGGATAGAGGCCACATATTGCGGATTGCGGCTGTACCGGTAAAGGCCGTTTGTCACGAGGCCCTCGTCCGCGCCGTAGGTGTTTTCGATGCCGAGGTCGAAATAGCCGTATATGGTGAAGCCGAAGCCTACGACCACGCAGATCATCCCAATCGCGAAGGGCAAGGCCTCATCCTCGAGCGGCCAATGCGCTGTGAGGATCGCGTACAGGAGCGTCAGGCCGAGCCCGCCGCGAAAAAGCGGCAAACCCACGCTCTAGTACAGCCCGCAGGGCGTACTCGCGGCAATTCCATTAGCTCTCACAGGGCGCGAGCTTGGGTCAACCCCACCCGCTCAGCAAACGCCGCCACTCTCTCTAGCGAAGCGTCGCCCCGGCCAAGCGAAGCGCGAGCTGGGATCGAAAAGAGGAGTCATTTCCACGTGTTACGATCCCGGATTGTATCTCGGGATAGCTGATCTTTCTCTCGCCAACGAATCGGAAAGGATCAGCCCGTGAGAAGGGTGGCCACCCTCCTCACGGGCGGCGCGCGGCCGCATCCCGGATAGACCCCAC
>JBAVVQ010000232.1:0-7827 GCA_049697375.1 Rhodomicrobium sp. | reverse complement strand
GTTCGCGCTCTTCGCAGCGGCTTTCTTTCCCGTGAGCGGCCAGAACATCGTGTTCGCGCTTTACCTGATCGGCATCGGCTTCGCCGTGCTCACCGGCCTGATTTTGAAGGCCACGCTGGCCTCGGCTACATGGCGGCCGTCTCCTTCTATCAGATCGCAACCTACGCCCGCGACCCAGCCACCTCGCGAAACTGGCTAATCGGCTGCGCGGTCGCATTCAGCCTTGCCGTCATCTCTTTGTGGGTCGCGGGACGCGCCCAAGGCCGCCGCCTGGCCGCGCTTCCGGCAGAGTGAGTAGCACTCATGATCACGCTGTCGGGACTGCGGGAGTACCTGTCGGAACGGCGGCAAGCCTCCGTCGCCGAAATGACCTTGCATTTCGATGCGTCTCCCGATGCCGTGCGCGGCGCGCTTAGCCACTGGCTTGCAAAGGGGCGGGCCCGAAGGCTCGATCCCGGGGGAATTTGCTCCGGCTGCGGATGCGGCTGCGGATGCAAGGGCGAGGAGGTTTTCGAATGGCTGCCAGATGCAGCGCGACCTTGAGAGACAAGACTGAAGGGCGTAAGCTCGGCGCATTTCCGCATACCCGACTAATTAGCGACAGCGCTCAACTGCAGAGGAAGCCATGTCGACGACTGAAACTCTCTCGCATCTTCTCTATGCCATGCGCCACGGCGACAAACTGGTCGAAACCCTCCTGCATGGGCGCCACGGCTCGCCCTTTGAAGGCATGAGCGCAAGCGGACTTCTCGATCGCGCCACCATGACCGATCGCCGTTTCTGGACAGGAGCAGCCATAGGGGCGGCCGCCATCCTTGCCATCTCGGCGATGGTCAGCAAGCGCAATGAACCGCTTGTCGAGGAGAGGGACGGAGAAGCGCGGGAAGGTATGGCAAGAAAAATGAACGGACAACTCTAAGGAGAAAGCCATGTCGCACAAGCTCGAACATCTCCCTGGCGAATGCGCGGACGCCGCCCTTCGCTTCGGCGCGTTCGGCGCCCTTATCAGCGGGGGAATTGTCGCAGGCCAAGCTGTTTCCGCAACGCAGAGAGGCGAGAAGACGGCGCAAGAGGCGGTCGCCGACACGCTTGCGGCCGCTACCAAGGGGGGCATCGCTTCGGCGGTGGGCGGCGCTGCTGCGGCGGCAGTCGGCGGACATGGGTTTTCGCGGCTTGCTTCGTTTCTGCTCGGCGCGGCAACTGCCGCATGGGCCATGAGCCCAGGTAGAAAGAAACAAGCGCCTGCAAACGCCGTGCCGGTCGAGACAGACGCCGCGCCCGAGTCTTCGTAGACTCCCGCTGCGGCATGACCAGGAGATTGTTTCATGTCTGACCATAAGCAGAAATACGAGAACTCCAACGCACAAGGCAGTCAAACCTGGTATCCGGGACCGGGCATCTGGTCTGGTATGGCGGCGCCCTGGTACGCTTATCCGGGGTGGGGATGCGGTCCCCATCCTCACCACCCTGTAGAGATGGCGCAGCAGCCCGCCATGCAGGGCGCTCAATGGATGGGGCCGAATCCCGGAACGGCATGGTCCGGCCCGACCATGGTGTGGTGGGCTGCGCATCCGGCTCACGCGGCGGCCAGTCCAGGACCGGCCTGGTCGGGCCCGGGCGCCGCCCAGGCGGAAGCGCAACCTCAGCAGGCGTCCGCTCCGGCTCAGTCCGCGGAAAAACCATCCATTTTTTCCTCCGGCCTCGGCATCCACAACGACGCTCTTGTGAAGGGTCTCTTGATCGGCGCCGGCGTAGCCTACCTCCTCGCCAACGAAACCGTTCAGAAAAACCTCATGACGGCGGGCGTGAAGCTCTGGTCCGCATTGCAGGGCGGTGTCGAGGAGATGAAGGAGCGCTTCCGCGATGCCGAAGCCGAAGCGCACGCGAGCGAAAAAAGGTAGGTCATGGACTGGGCCGAGGCGCTCCCCGGCCTGCCTGCCCCACCGGGTAGCGGAATAAGCCGGATGAGCATACGGATTGCCCACGAGACAGCCACGCGGCTGCGACTGCGCCTGTTCGTGCCGCCGGGGCTTGGCCCTCGCATCGCAGCGCGCGTCGAAGCGCTCCTGGGGGTTCATCAGGTGCGCTACAACGCGCCCGCACGATCCTTGATCGTCGAGCATGACGGGAAGCGTGAGACGCGCAACGTGGTGCTTGCGATGGCGCGTCACCCCGCACCGCCGGATGCTGTTGGAGGTCACCAAAGCAGCGAGGGGCCCGACCTCGGGCAGGTGCTTGTCGCGGGGGCCGCTCTGCTCGCGACGTTTGTCCTGCCGCCGCCGCTGAGAGCGCTTGTCACCCTGATGAACGCCGCCGGTGTCATGATCCGCGGCGTCGGCGCTATTGCCAACAGGGGGCTTTCGGTCGAGGCGTTGGACGCAATCGCCATTACTTTGCCAACGCTCCGCGGCGAATGGCGCACCGCCAATTTCGCGCGCTTACTCCTTGATCTGGGCGGCTACATCGAGGCCAGCACCACGCAGCGGTCGGACCAGCTCCTGCGCAACCTCTTGAAAGCGCGCCCCGAAATGGTCGTCATCGAAACCGCGGATGGAGTGATTCGCAGCGTGCCCTACGACGAAATCATGGCGGGGGCGCGCATTGTGGTCGGAACCGGCGAGCGCGTCCCGGTCGATGGCGTCGTAGCGGCGGGTGCGGCGTGGCTCGACCAGTCGGCGGTTACGGGCGAAAGCCTTCCGACGCCGCGGGAGGAGGGCGACGCGGTGCTGTCTGGCTCCATTGTCACAGAGGGCCGTCTCGTCATCCTGGCCGAGCGTGTCGGCGATACGACGACGACCGCGCGGATTTCACGCTACATTCTGGAGGGACTCGCCGATCCGACCGGGATTCAAAGCGAGTCCCATCGTCTCGCCGACAAGCGCGTTTTGCTTACGCTTGCGTCCGGCGGCGCGGTCTTCGCACTCACGCGCGACTGGCGGCGGCTGGAGTCGGTCTTCCTCGTCGACTATTCGTGCGCAGTAAAGTTCGGCACGCCGATCGCCATCAAGGCGGCGATGTACCGGGCGGCCAAGCGGGGATGCCTCATCAAAAACGGCCACGCGCTCGAAACACTGGCCGCCGTCGATACGGTCGTCTTCGACAAGACGGGCACGCTCACGCACAACACCCTCGAGATCACAGACATTCACCGCCCCGCTGGCTCCGGCTTGGAGGAGGAGGAACTCCTGGCGCTGGTGGCTTCGCTCGCCGAACACACGAGCCATCCCATCGCCAGCGCCGTCGTCGATCTCGCCCGCCGCCGTCACCTCGCCCATATCAGCCATGAGGAAGTCGGCTTTCTGGTCGGGCACGGCATCGCTTCTAATGTGCATGGCCGGACCATCCGCATCGGTTCGCGGCACTACCTCGAGGAACATGAGGGCATCTCGTTCACCGCCTGCGAAAGCCTCGTTGCGCGGCTGGCCGCGGCGGGAAAGTCGATGCTGTTCGTCTCGGCGGACGGCAAGCTGATCGGCGTCATCGGGCTGAGAGACCGGCTGCGCGAGGAAGCCTTGCCTGTGCTGCGCCAGTTGCGCGCCCGGGGCGTCAAGTATCTCGTGATGATCACCGGCGATCACGAGACCAAGGCTCGTCAGATCGGCGCCATCCTCGAACTTGACCACGTCTTCCACGATCAAAAGCCCGAGGACAAGGCGGCGATCATCGAGGCGCTCAAAGCAGAGGGCCGCACCGTGGCCTTTGTCGGCGACGGCGTGAATGACGGGCCGGCTCTGATGGCCGCCCATGTCGGCATCGCCATGCCGCGCGCCGCCGATATCGCCCGCGCCACGGCGGACATCGTGCTTCTCGAAGACAGGCTCGACGGGCTCGCCATGCTGCGGGGCCTTGCGGCGGAGACGCTCGCCTTGATCCGCTCCAACTTTAAGGCGTCGGTCGGGATCAATTCCGCGATCATGGCGGGGGCTGTGCTCGGCCGCCTTTCGCCTGTGGCCACCGCCCTTCTCCACAACGGCGCCACGATCGGAATCCTGCTGCGCGCTCTTTCATCGGACGCGAGGGGAGCGCGCGCATCTCGCCGCCTCGAGACGCGGCAAGAGTCCCTGAGCTGAAGCCGGGAATATGGGGAGACCCCCAGCGTATCCGCGTTTGAGCCGGGCGCAACTCGCCATCCGCCGGAGACCTGGGTCGATAGTGCGCCAGATTGCCGCCGCGCACGCGGAGAGCCACGAATACACCGTGCCGAATTCAGCCGATGCAGGGAGAACAGACCGCATCCTTAAAGGACGAATGACGGCGCACAAAAGCACCAGGCCATTTTGTAGGGTGCAAGGGAGGTCCCCAGGCAAAAACGCAAATCCTTGCCTGCTTGGAGGGCTTCCTCTTCACAAAGGCTGATATTGTGGAACAGCAAAACAGTGCCGGGCGAAAGCTTATCATGGGACAAATCGACGGCCGAATTTACGAAATTTACGCAGATATTTTGCGGGTTGACGACTTTATACAAGATCTCGATCGCGACAGGCTCCTGGTTCAAGACCAGCATGTCTCCGCACATCAGATCCCATAATTCGCCAAAGACGATGTCGAAGTTTTTCATGCCCACAGGCGCTTTGCCGCGCCGTTTCAAAAACAGGCGAGTATATTCGGCGATAAATTCTTTTATCGTGAGGCTCTTGATCGGGACGAATTCATCCGCGAACATTCGCGTGGCCGGCATGTGACAAGAAAATAGATGTGATATCCATTCACTAAAATGATCGGGAAACACACAGGCAAAAAAAACGGCGTGGGCTGAACTCTTTCGAGCCATGCCCCCACCGCTTTTCCCTCTCTGAAACGCTAACTCCCTGTAAGCGCACTTGGCATTCACACGGAAAAACGTCGCTGCAAGCATGTTATTCCGGGGCTACAAGGCTTTTCTGGAAACAAAGCTCTTCCGGGCCAAATGCGTGGGTTGCAGAAGCCACACTCTCGGAATTGGCCGAGGCGCTGAACGAGCAATGCTCAATCGCGAACTACCGCCTGCAGATCTACCGGCCTAACCTGGAGCCGGGTTTACCGGCCTTCTCCTCGGGCAGTAAACAGTCTTGATGTTTCGAAGTGGTATGTCATTGTGCCGGGGCTTTTAGTTATCTTTTGTGAAAGGATTGAGCGATGAAAGCCCTCAAAGGCCCTGTCCGTATCGATATCGGCATTCCGGAGGAAAAGCGGGAGAAGATCGCGCAAGGTCTGTCGCGCCTCCTGGCGGACAGCTTCACACTTTACCTGATGACGCATAATTTCCACTGGAACGTCACCGGCCCCATGTTCAATGCCCTGCATCAGATGTTCATGCAGCAATACACAGAGCAGTGGACCGCGCTGGACGAAATCGCTGAGCGCATCAGGGCGCTGGGCTTTCCCGCCCCCGGCACCTACAGGGAATATATCGACCTCGCGTCGATCAAGGAAGTCGATGGCGTGCCAAAGGCGATGGACATGGTCCGTCATCTGGTTACCGCGCAGGAAGCCACGGCTCGCACAGCGCGCGAAGTCTTTCCGCTGAGCGAGGACGCCAATGACCAGCCAACTGCCGATCTGTTGACGCAACGTCTGAACGTCCATGAGAAAACCGCATGGATGCTGCGCAGTCTTCTGGAAGATTAGGCTTGCGTCTGCTTGACATTTCCGGAACGCGCCGAGCGAACCGGGCTTCAACATTCCAATTTCCGTTGATCTCGTGGGCGTCTCCCTGGCCTCGCCGGGCGAAGATGCCCGCTCCAGCTTCGAAGCATCCCGTCTCAGCCGCAGGTCGGCGGATGGATCTTCCGCCGCGCCACGGCCGCCAATCAATGGTCTTTAGGATCAACGCCGGCAAGGAGGTCAAGGTAGGCGGCCGCCGGCGCCATCGGCCGGCCCCGCCCGTGCAGCGTCTCATTGATCTGGGCGACGCGGTCACGCATCCAGGCATGCTCCGCGCACAGATCACAAGCCGCCCGGGGGTCCCAGGAGGGATCGATCACGGCGTACTCGCGATGGGCAAAACACACGGGCCGGGTGAACGGGTCGGCGAATAAGTAACTCTTAAAGGCCAAGTCCTCGCCATACTCGATCAGAAGCCGGCGCAGATACGGCGCGGCCATGACAAAGATGGCCCCGGCCCGGTCACAGACCGCGCGGTTGATTTGCCGCGGGCGGTGCGCACTTGCGTCGATCCCCCAGTACGCCAGCATCTCGACCGCACGCGTGGCCGGGCGCTCTCCCACCTCCATCGCGGCCGACAACGCAGGTGCCCCGACAATATCCCGGAACAAGTAGGCCGCGATCATCGAACGGCTGCAATTCGCGTGGCAGACGAACAACGGGATCACAGCTCCTCCTTTCCCGTTCGTGCGGTCATGCCGACCCGCAGGGCCGGTAATAGTCGACGCCGTGGGCAGCCCGGGTTGTTGTCATAGTAGTTTGCGAAAAAGCAAAACGCTATTAGCGCAGAAAATAGCAGCTATATTAGAAATAGGCTTCCGCCTTATGTCGAGAACTTCTTCATAATATGCAGGAATGGCGGCATGAGCGCGGCAGTTTAAGCCGCGAGTTTTCTTGACTTCCTGGGAGTAGAACGGAGTGCTACCATAAGAAATGCATGAATGGTTCCCTTGGATTACGGGAGGAAGTGATGAGCATTTTCGGTAGCATCATGTCAGCCATATTCGATCACGCAGCTCCGGCTGCTTCGGCAGCTCCGGCGGCTTCGCCAGGTCCTGGCGCGAAGACCCCCGAGCCTGCGCAAGCGCCTGCTCCGGCGGCGCGACATGCGGTTGCTTCAGCTCCTTCGGCAGCGCCGCAGCGGCGCGCGAAACCGGCGCCGTCAGCGGCGAAATCGCCAGTCGATGTTACAGCCATCATGGACAAACTCGCTTCGCAAACAAAGGAGAAGCTTGAATGGCGAAAGTCCATTGTCGATCTGATGAAGCTTCTCAATTTGGACAGTAGCCTTGCCGCACGCAAAGAACTCGCGAAGGAACTGCACTACGCGGGGAATATGCATGATTCTGGCTCGATGAACGTTTGGTTGCACAAGCAAGTTATGATTAAGCTCGCGGAGCATGGCGGCAAAGTCCCGGAGTTGCATACGGCTCAAACGGCAATGACCGATCAAGAGGCCAAGGCCTGGGTTGGAAAGGGCGTCTATAGCAGCGACGGCGACAAACTCGGGGAGGTCGCGGCTATCCTGCGAACGGCCGACAACAAGATCACCGAATTACGCGCCGATATCGGCGGCGTGCTGGGCCTCGGCCAGCGTGAAATCGCTCTTCCGGCGGGTCGGTTCTCCCTGCAGAATGACCGCGTTGTGCTCGACCTGACTGCGGCGCAAGCAAAGGACCTTCCGAAAGTTACGAAGTAAGCATCCAATTTGTGAGGCGCGGGCTTTGGCTGGCGCCCCGTCGATCGAGCAATGTCGTGGATGTCCGGCTGAGAGGTTTTGCAGGAAGAGGGAACTCGCTCAGTCGGCCTTCACGGTGAGTGCTTCTGAAACTTGGGTCTGTCGACGTTTTGTTCCGTGCGTCAGCCTCTTGGTCGTTGTAGCGGAGAACGTCAAGGAGAACACCAATGTTTTGTTAGTTGCTCGCAAGGCAACGGATAGCACGCCCACTCCGGCCGGCCTGGCGGCGTCGCCATGGTCGATGGCCGGAGGCGCGGCGATAATTCAATGCCGCCGCGTCCTTCGGTCAAGGGCGCGTCCAGCGCTTGACAGAGTTTGTCAGGCCGTTTTCAGAATTTCTATCACCTTGTTGGCATCGTTCAGCGAGTCCACCGCCGCGTAGGCGAGATACTGTCTGCCAATCACGGAGAGAGAGAAGCCGCGCAGATTAATCCCCGCGCCGGCAA
>JBAVVQ010000231.1:0-1679 GCA_049697375.1 Rhodomicrobium sp. | reverse complement strand
GCGCGCGGGCCTTGGCGATGTTCTCCGCGCGCCCGCCATTAGCGAGGAGCCCGTAATGGCGGATGCGGTGTCCGCCTGTTAAAGCAACAACCCATCAGAGCGCAGAAGAACAAGCGAGCACCTGATCTAGGCATCATATCATTGATTCAGCGGTGTGACTCCCTCACATACAAGGGTTTTGAGTGAACCTTTCAACACCCGATACCTCCTGACAACGCACGCATTGCCGTGGGGAAAAACATGGGGTAAAAGATGGGGTCTAAACCACGACTTTATTTTTGGCATCGGCGAACATGAGGAAAAGACAGGCTCAAGGCCTCAACCGTCTCTCGGTCGCAGCGATCAAACATCTTGCAACGCCCGGCTGGCATGGCGATGGCGGCGGCCTCTATCTCGAGATCGACGCCAATGGCCGCAAGCGCTGGGCCCTGCGCCTCACCGTTAACGGCAAGCGCCGTGATTTCGGGCTGGGCCCCTTGCATAAAGTCTCGCTCGCCGACGCGCGCGAGGTGGCCGCAATCTATCGCGCCAAGGCCTATCGCGGCATCGATCCTGTCGCCGATAAGAAGAAGCGCTTTGCCATGCCAGGCATTCCGACCTTTAAGGATGCGGCCGAGCAAGTGCACCGGCAGAGGGCCCAAGCTTGGAGCAACGGCAAGCATGTCGACCAATGGATCAACACGTTGCGGGATTACGCCTTCCCCATCATCGGGTATATGCCGGTCAGCGATATCGCTACTCCCGACATTCTGAAAGTCCTCACCCCTATCTGGAACGTCAAGGCCCCGACCGCCCGGAACGTGCGGCAGCGGATTTCCACGGTGCTTGAATGGGCGCGCGCGGCCGGCTTCCGCTCCGGCGACAATCCCGTGGCCTTGATCGGCGAGGCGTTGCCCCGCCAAAAGAAGACCGAGCGGCACCATGCCGCTCTGCCTTACCCAGAAGTGTCGGCCTTCATCGACAAGCTCCGCGACGGCCAAGTCGCCCCCGTCACCAAGCTCGCCTTCGAGTTCTTGATCCTGACGGCCGTTCGCACGACCGAGGCGCGGAAGGCACGGTGGGATGAGGTGGACTGGCAGGCTAAGACCTGGACGATCCCCGGCAATGACGCGGCAACCGGCCGGCGCATGAAAACGGAGCGCGAGCATGTCGTCCCCCTCTCCATCCGCTGCCTTCAGATTCTCGAGCAAGCCAGGGGGTTAAGCAAGGATCATGCGCTGATCTTCCCCGATAGCGACAGCGGCCGCGTCATGCCCGAGAACCGGTTCCTCGTCGCCAGCGACGCATTGGGTTACGGCAAGGACAGGTGCACACCGCACGGCTTCCGGTCGAGCTTTCGAGACTGGGCTGCGGAAGAAACGAACATCTCCAGCGAAGTGGTCGAGATGGCGCTTGCGCACGCGATCCCCAACAAGATCGAAGCCGCCTATCGCCGCGGTCACCTCCTTGCCAAGCGCTTCGCGCTCATGGAGGCATGGGCTGCCTTCGCGTGTCCGGCCGCAACTGTGGATAGCGCCGGCGGCGCTTGATGCAGCTGGTACACTGGGGGCATGGACGATCAAAACTTTCCCGTCGCGCCTGGTCGCGACACGTCGCGACAGACAACGACACGGACTTTTCCCTGTCACTCGAAGAAGTAGCCGAATTCCTACCCAATGAGGTCGGAACCTCATGCACAC
>JBAVVQ010000230.1:0-2747 GCA_049697375.1 Rhodomicrobium sp. | reverse complement strand
GCTCAGCATCCTCGGCCTCATGCAGGAAATGGAGCTGTTGATTTCGGAGCTGGAGCTGGAGCGGACCGTCTTCCGCAGCGATCACGCTTCGAACTGGCTTGTCTTGAAAGGGACGTTCGGCGCCGACAAGGCGAGGCTTCTGCAGGAACTGCGGTCAGCTATTGCCGCGCCCGAGGCGGCCCGGCTGCGCCCCGCCTGGGCGCGCGGCCTGTAATGCTCCTTTGAGGCCGCGATGTACGGATGATTGACAAGCTCGAATTTCTGATCGCCATCGCGCATGAAAAGCATTTCGGGCGCGCCGCCGAAGCGTGCGGGGTCACGCAGCCGACCCTTTCGGCAGGCATCAAGCAGCTTGAGGAAACGCTCGGCGTCATGCTGGTGCGCCGCGGCTCGCGGTTTCTCGGCTTCACCCATGAGGGCGAGCGCGTCCTTGAATGGGCGAGGCGGATCGTTTCCGATGCGCGCGGGCTGCGGCAGGATGTCGAAGCGCTGAAGCGCGGCCTTACCGGGCATCTGCGCATCGCCGCCATTCCGACGGCGCTCCCCATGGTGGCCAGCCTGACCACGCCCTTCCTGGCCCGCCATCCCGAAGTCCGGTACACGGTTCTCTCGCGCACTTCGGAGGAGATCCTTGAGCTTCTCGCCAATCTCAATATCGACGCTGGCCTGACCTACATCGACAATGAGCCGTTGGGGAATGTCACCAAGATCGCGCTCTATAAGGAACGCTATTGCCTTGTGACGGAGAAAACAAATCCGCTCGCGAAGCGCGCATCCGTGACCTGGGCCGAGGCGGCGGCGGTCCCGCTGTGCCTCTTGACCCGGGATATGCAGAACCGCCGCATCATCGACCGCGCCCTCCAGAAAGCATACGCGGGCGCAACGGTCATGCTGGAAAGCAATTCGATGATCGTGCTGTTCTCGCACATCCAGTCCGAGCGCTGGTCGAGCATCATGCCGGAGAAGCTGACGCAACTCTTTGGCTTGTCCGAGGACATCAAGACCATACCCATTGTAGACGAGCACGAGGTCTATACTGTGGGGCTGGTCGCCGGACCGCGCGAGCCTCTTACCCCGCTTGTCTCTGCGCTCATGCTGGAGGCGAAACGCGTCGCTTTGATCCTCTCTTCACAGGGTCGATAGACGATTTCTATCGACTCACGCGGCGGCTTTATTGATTTTCGGCCGCTTTTCTTGTTTCATTTAGGAAATCAAAAAATGGGGAGGATACGTGACGAAGGACGTCGTGGCCATTACTCGTTCCGTTCTCAAACGGCGCTTCACGCAAGAAGGCGCGCTGCTTCCCATTCTGCTCGATCTTCAGGACGAGTTCGGCTATCTGCCCGAAACGGCTTTGCCGCTCGTCGCCGAAACCTTGAACATCTCCCGCGCCGAGGTTTATGGCGTGGCGACCTTCTATCACGATTTCCATTTTGAACCCCACGGCGAGCACACAATCACGCTGTGCCGCGCGGAGGCTTGCCAATCGGTCGGCGCCGTTGCGCTCGGTGAGCGCGCGAAAGCAAGGCTGGGACTCGATTGGGGAGAGACCTCCGCCGATGGCCGCGTTACGCTTGAGCAGACCTTCTGTCTTGGCTTGTGCGCCTGCGGACCCGCTGGAATGATCGACGGAAAACTTTTGGCGCGCCTCACGCCGCAGAAACTCGACGCCATCATGGCGGAGGCGGGCGAATGAGAGTGTTCGTTCCGATAGATGCCGCCGCCCTCGCGCTTGGAGGGGATGAAGTTGCCGCGGCAGTGCACGAAACGGCGGAAGCGCGCGGCGTTGCGGTTGATATTGTCCGCAACGGCTCGCGCGGAATGTTCTGGCTCGAACCGATGGTGGAAGTCGAAACGCCGCAAGGGCGCATCGCCTATGGCCCGGTGGACGCGGGCGATGTGCTAAGCTTGTTCGACGCTGGTTTTCTGGATGGCGCTCACCATCCGCTGCGCATAGGGAAACCCGAGGAGCATCCGTTCCTGAAGCGGCAGAAGCGGCTCGTCTTTGAACGGTGCGGCATCACCGATCCGCTTTGCCTCAAAGATTATCAAGCCTACAAGGGCTTTGAGGGCCTCAGACGCGCCATCCGGATCGGTCCGGCAGCCACAATCGAGGATGTGATCCTTTCCGGGCTGCGAGGCAGAGGCGGGGCTGGCTTTCCGACCGGCATCAAATGGCGCACCGCCGCCGAGGCGAGCGCGCCTCAGAAATACATCGTCTGCAACGCCGACGAGGGCGACAGCGGCACCTTCGCCGACCGCATGATCATGGAAGGCGATCCCTACTGCCTCATCGAAGGCATGGCCATCGCCGCCGTCGCGACCGGGGCGACACAAGGCTACGTCTACATCCGCTCGGAATACCCCCACGCCGCCAGGACGATGAGCGAGGCCATCGTGCGCGCCCGGAAGGAGGCGCTTCTCGGTGAGCGCTTGCTCGGCTCCAGCCATGCCTTTGACATGGAAGTGCGCGTCGGCGCGGGCGCCTATGTCTGCGGCGAGGAGACCTCGCTTCTCGAAAGTCTCGAAGGAAAGCGCGGCCAGGTGCGCGCCAAGCCGCCGCTGCCCGCGCATAAGGGTCTGTTCGGCCAGCCGACGGTCGTCAACAACGTCCTGTCTCTGGCCTCGCTGCATTTCATCCTGGTGGAGGGCGGCGCGGCCTATCGCGACTACGGCATGGGCCGGAGCCGTGGCACGAAGCCGATCCAGCTCGCGGGCAACATCAAGCATGGCGGCCTGTTCGAGAC
>JBAVVQ010000229.1:0-1538 GCA_049697375.1 Rhodomicrobium sp. | reverse complement strand
TCATTTTCTCGCTTGATCAGGCAACGATCACGATATGGATCAGCGGGGTGCCCGTAAATTTGGTATTTTGTTTAGGACACCCGCAAAAATAACCGCTACGATTTGCCGGTTCGTGGATTGATTGTATAGTTCCATTCGGGATGGAATTCATCGCCGCAAATGTTGAGGGCTTCCATTTCGGCGTCGCTGACTTTGATGCCTTTCTCGTAGGTTCTCTCATCGAGAGCGCTTTCAACCCGCAGGCCTGTTTTTGTTGACGTCGCAGCGATCAGCTCGACGACAGCCATGCTGTCTGTAAGCGGGCGGGCGCGCCAATTCTGCGTGATGTGGCAGAAAAGGCGGTGCTCGATCTTATTCCACTTCGATGTGCCTGGCGGATAGTGGCAGACATGAATCGTGAGGCCCGTTTCATCGGCAAATTCCTGGAGTTTCACTTTCCAAAGCCGCACGCGAGCGCCATTTGAGCCGCCACAATCGGCGGTGATGGTCAGCTCTCTTGCATTGGGATAACGCTTGTGTCCCATCTTTTCCAGCCAGAGCCGGATCGAGGCTACAGCGAACTCCGCAGTGTCATGGGTGACGCCGACGCTGACCCAGCCATTGTTGGCCGCAATATCGTAGACGCCATAGGGCGCAACCTTGCCAAGCTCCTTGTCCGCGAAATCATGCACATTCACACGCCGCGGCTCGCCCTTGGGCCGGTAGTCGCTGCCACCGTTGCGGTAATTGCCAACCAACTCCTTTTTCTTGGTGTCGACGGATATAACGGGCTCTCCAGCGGCTTGCGCCGCCAGAACCTTGGCGTTGATGTACTGAAATTGCGCATCGCGGTCCACATGATGCGAGCCTTCGTCGGCCTTGCGGTTGGACTGGCGCGAAAAGCCAAGTCCGGTCAAAAGCTTTCGGACGGTGTTGGCGCTCACGGCATGCCCCATCCCATGAAGCGCCGACGCCAGCTTATCGAGGCTTTTCGAAACCCACAGCAGCGGTCGGACCGGATCGCCAACCGTCGCCGGCTCCACGAGGCTGCGCAGATCGTCTAAAAGCGCCGCATCGCGCGCCGCCAGCCGACGGCGGCCGCCACCCTGACGGCGAACCCTTCCACGCGGCAGTGCAGGCGCCTCAAGGTCCTTGAGCCCTCGCAAAAGCGTGCTGCGTGCCAGCCCGGTAATGCCCGATACAGCCGCCAGCCCCCCGCGCCCCGCTGCACGCACCTCCGCTGCAGCAAACAACCGCCGCCCACGTTCATCAAGCTTGGAGCTGACCGCATCCCAGCGCTGTCGAATCGCTTGCCCGTCGATCATGAGAACGCGCATAGCGCGCCAAATCGCAGCCTGGAATCCGACACGCCCGAGTCACAACGACGCGGCTTGCCCAAAGGCACACCGATTCACTTATTTTTGCGCCTGTCCTAAGAGGACCCAGGGCGGCCGCCCGCCAACGCCTCGGCTCCAGTAATGAGATCCAACAGTTCAGTGGTAATTTCCGTCTGCCGGGCTTGGTGCGCCTGCTGCTGTAATTGATCAAGTTTTTTCGAG
>JBAVVQ010000228.1:0-5677 GCA_049697375.1 Rhodomicrobium sp. | reverse complement strand
TCGCTCAAATCTTCGACGGTCACATCGTATTTGCGCCCGTCGACGGTGATCCTTAACTTGCGTTCCATGCGTTGCGATCTCCTATTTTTTCGGCTACGCCGGCGGCCGGTGCAGCGGGGGCGCCGCGTGGGATCCAGGATGAGAATGAGAACCGTGGTGAGCGGCGCGGCCTTCCGCCAGCCAAGCCGGATCCTGGCGGCCCTGGTCGATCCGGACGATGCGGTGCGCGCCCATAACCGCGGCCACTGCGGCCGCGATGGCCGCAACGTGATCGTTGGCGGTCATATCGACGTCCTCGCGCAGATCCTGTAGCGGCGGCTGTTGCTGAATTTTTGCCGTCAAACTGGGACCCGCCCGGTTGAGCAGCGGAAAGGCGGCGAGGACGAAACCGATGAACGAGATAACAATGAAGCTCAAGAAAAAGTCGATGATGCTGAGAAGAAAGGCTCCGTGCAGCGTATCGGGTACAGTGATATCCATCAGGCCTCTCCGCCGTTTAGCCCACGCCCAAAAGGGCGAGCATAATGCCACCGGAAATGGCGGTTCCGAACACACCGGCCAAGTTCGGGCCCATGGCGTGGTAGATCAGGAAGTTATTCGGGTTTTCTTGTTGCGCCACGACATGGGACACGCGCGCTGCGATCGGCACCGATGCGATCCCTGCGGAGCCGATCAGAGGATTGATCGGCGTCGTCAAAAACATGTTCATGATTTTTGCCGTCACCACGCCCGAGGCGGTCCCGAACAGGAACGCCAGCAGCCCCAGCACGACGATCTCGACGGTCTGTAAGGTGAGAAACTTATCGGCCGCCATCGTCGATCCGATCGCCACTGTCAGGATGATGATGATCACATTCATCAGCCCGCCAGCCGCCGTCTTGGCCAGCCGGTCTGTGACGCCGACCTCCTTAAGCAGGTTGCCGAGCATCAGCATGGTGATCAGCGGCGCTACGGGCGGAAAGAAAAGGTTGACGATGACCGCGATCACGACCGGAAAGGCGATCTTCTCCAGCTTCGTGACTTTGCGCAGCTGCGCCATGCCGATCATGCGTTCTTTCTTGTTGGTGAGCAGGCGCATTATGGGCGGCTGGATCATGGGCATCAGCGCCATGTAGGAATAGGCGGCAACCGAGATCGGCCCGAGCAGATGCGGCGCCAGCTTGACAGTAACAAAGATGGCCATGGGACCATCGGCGCCGCCGATGATTCCGATCGCACCAGCCTCCTTCAAGCTGAAGCCTATCAGTTTTGCGAGAATGAGGGCGACGAAGATACCAAGATGAGCGCCCGCCCCAAGAAGAACGAGCTTTGGGTTGGCGATCATCGGACCGAAATCCGTCATCGCGCCAACGCCAAGAAATATCAGCGGCGGGATGATCAGCTTGGCCACGCCCTGATAGGCGTAATAGAACAGGCCGCCCTCTTTCACCTGATAAAGCAGCGCCGAGATCCCATGCCCGCCAGGAACGTCGTCCGGAGGACCTGGTACATTGACGACGATACAGGCGAAGCCGATGCCCACAAGCAGAAGAGGCTCATAATGCTTGGCGATCGCCAAGTAAATCATGATGCACCCGATGACGATCATCACCAGGTTACCGAAAGTGAAGTGAGCCGCCCCTGTTTGCTCAAGCAAAGCGCCGAGGAAGGCGATGAGTTGGTCGAGCACTCCGTCCCCCTTGTTGCGAGGCCGAGGATTCGCCTTCCGCCAGCGAGTCCCCCGGTTACCGATTTTGTAAAAGCCGCCCTTGACTTAGAGCGGGATATTACCGTGCTTCTTAGCTGGCCGCAATTCGCGTTTTGTGATGGATTTACGTAAGGAGAGCGCCAACACGCCACGTGTTTCAGAGGGTTCTATCACATCCGTAATGTAACCGTGCTCCGCCGACAAATAGGGCGAAGCGAATTCGGCGCGGTATTTGGCCGCCAGCTCCGCAGCCTTTGCCTTGCGGTTCCGCGCTTCGGACAGCTCCTTACGGTAGAGAACGTTAACGGCGCCTTCCGCCCCCATCACGGCGATCTCGGCATTGGGCCACGCATACACGAAGTCGGCCCCCATTTCCCGACTGCACATCGCAAGATATGAGCCGCCATAAGCCTTGCGGAGGATGACTGTGATCTTCGGGCAGGTGCAGGACGCATAGGCGAACAGCATTTTCGCCCCATGGCGGATGATGCCGCCCCTCTCCTGTTCAACGCCGGGCAGGAAGCCCGGGACGTCCACGAGTGTCACGAGGGGAATGTTGAAGATATTGCAGAACCGGATAAAGCGGGCGCCCTTGTCGGAAGCGTTGATATCGAGCGCGCCCGCCATCTCAGTCGGCTGGTTGGCGATGAGCCCCACCACAATGCCTTCGATGCGGCCGAAACCGACGATAAGGTTCTTGGCCCAGCTTGCATGGATCTCCAAAAGCTCGCCGTCGTCGACGATCCGGCCGATGATCTTGCGCACGTCCATCGGTTCCGACGAGTCGTCCGGAATGAGCTCGTTCATAGCCTCGTCGCGGTCGAGCGCGATATCGGGCTTGAAAACGTGCGGCGGATCCTGGGTATTGTTCGGCGGCAGGTAGGACAGCAGCTTCTGCACGATCTGAACGGCATGCCGGTCGTCCTCGGCCACGAAGTGCACGTTCCCGTTGACAGAAGCGTGCACCTCGGTGCTGCCGACCTCGTCCATGGTCGTCGCCCGGCCCGTGACGGCTTTGATGACCTCCGGGCCGGTGATGAACATGTAGGCGTTCTTGCGCGTCATGATCACGAAATCCATGAGCGCCGGCGAATAGGATGCGCCGCCCGCACAGGGTCCGCAGATGACGGCGATTTGCGGCACCACGCCGGAAAGCATCACATTGTGGTAGAACACTTCGCCGTAGCCGGACAAGGCGTCAACGCCCTCATGGATGCGGGCTCCGCCGGAATCTTTGAAGGCCACGAAGGGAATGCCGTTCATGAGCGCGAACTTCATCAGTTCGACGATCTTCGCCGCGTGCATTTTGCCGAGCGTGCCGCCGGCGACCGTGAAGTCCTGGCTGATGGCCGCCACAACCTGACCGTTGACATAGCCCGTTCCAACGATGACAGCATCCGCAGGAAAGTCCTTGCCGTCGCTGCCGAAGTGCTTGCCCACGTGACGGATGTGCATGCCGACTTCCTGGAAGGTGTCCTGTTGGAAGAGCGCGCCAAGGCGGTCGCGCGCCGTCATCAAGCCTTTTTCATGGCGCGCCTTGATTTTGTCCTCGCCGCCCCCGGATATGATTTTCCGCCGGCGTTCGCGAAGCCCCTCTAGCATAGACGCCCTCATGCACCCTCCCGGAAAAGGTTTCTGTTATCCGCGTATTGCGTGATCGATTGTCGAATTGAACGGTAAGCTTAGCATAACACGTCATCCGGGAATTCGAACAGCACTGATGTTGAGATCGTCGCAACTAAGCTCAAGTTCCTGATCGGGCCCTGATGGGCGACAACGTCATCGAACTTGAGATCGCGAGCTGCCCCGAGGCTAATCATCCAGCGCGGCCGCTCACGGTTGTGGGATTTGAAGAAAAAATCGTCATCCGCGCCGCAAAGCTCACAATGTTTGCGGCGTGAGCCATATCCCTTCGTGAATCCCACCGGCAACGGCAAGGGTGAGATTCACTGCGTCCGCCGTGGCCTAAATCCGCTGCCGTTCGACCATGAGCTTCTTCAGCTCGGCGATCGCTTTGGCCGGGTTGAGGCTCTTGGGGCACGCCTTCGAGCAGTTGAGGATCGTCACGCAGCGGTACAAGCGGAAGGAGTCCTCGAGCTGATCAAGCCGCTCGCCAGTCGCCTCGTCGCGCGAATCGATCACCCAGCGATAGGCGTGCAGGAGCGTGGCTGGGCCGAGATAGCGGTCAGGGTTCCACCAATATTCCGGACAAGAGGTGGAGCAGCAGGCGCACAGAATGCATTCATAGAGGCCGTCGAGCTTCTCGCGGTCCTCACGGCTCTGCTTCCATTCGCCGTTTGGCGCCACTGTCTCGGTCTTGAGCCAGGGTTGGATCATTGCATGCTGGGCGAAGAAGTGCGTAAGGTCGGGGACGAGGTCCTTGATCACCGCCTCGTGCGGCAGCGGGTAGACGCGGACCGGCCCCTTGATCTCGGCCATGTCCTTGGTGCAGGCAAGCGTGTTCACCCCGTCGATATTCATCGCGCAGGAGCCGCAGATGCCCTCGCGGCAAGAGCGGCGGAAAGTGAGCGTCGGATCGACCTTGTTCTTGATCCAGAGGAGCCCATCCAGAACCATCGGCCCGCAATCATCGAGGTCGACCGAATACGTGTCGAGGCGCGGGTTTTTTCCGTCGTCCGGATTCCAGCGATAGATGCGGTATTCACGCAGATTCTTCGCGCCTGACGGCGCCGGCCAGACCTTGCCGTCCGTGAGGCGAGAGTTCTTAGGCAGAGTGAATTCAACCATGATCAATTTCCCAAAGGCTGGGGTTTGGCGTCTAGGAGGAGCCGATTTCTTCCAGAGATAAAAACGAGGCGATCCATGCCATTCATGCGCAGCAGGCGACCGAACGGTTCGCCGTTACGAGCTTCGCGCCCTCCGTTCGGCGCAGGGCGAGGTAAAGACAATCCCAGGCCCGGCGGTCCAAGGGCTGCTATTGATCCCTGGCGCCTTGCCGTTCCCGGAACCATTCGTGAGCATCGAATTCAGACTCCGAACGAGAGCTTGAGAATTGCAAAAGTGCAGGCGAGCCACATGACGATGCAGAGGAAAGTATTCGTAATCAACACGGCCGTCTTGACCGGCTTGTTGTGAATATAGTCCTCGATCACCGACTGCAAACCGAGCTTCATGTGGAGCGTCGTCGCGAAGATAAATAAGAGCATGATGATCGTCACGACCGGCGAGCGGAGAAGCTGCACGACCGCCGTGTGATCGCGGCCGATGGTGGCTATCACGATCACGATCGCCGCAAAAGTGAGCGGCACAAGCGCGATCGAAGTCAGCCGCTGTTCCCACCAATGTTCGGTGCCGGATTTCGCCGCGCCAAGTCCACGCGCCCCAGCGAGAGGGGTGCGGATGCTTGTGCTTTTCATTTCAGGCCTCCCATGAAGTAACCGCCGATAATCCAGGCGAGCAAGGTCAGCGAAATCGAGCCGATCAGGGTGGCGCGGGCGAGCAATTCCCGCTCATGCGGCTCAAAGCCGCGTCCAGTATCCCAAATCAAGTGGCGGACGCCGCCCAGTGAATGATGGATGAGGCCCCAGCTGAACCCCAGCAGCACCAGACGGCCAAGCCAAGTGCTGAAGAACCAATGGACCCAGGCGTAGGCATCTGGCCCGGCGGCGATGGCAAGCAGCCACCACACCACCAGAAAAAACCCGAAATAGGTAACGATGCCCGTAACGCGATGGAATCCCGACATTAGGAACGTGAATGTCAGGCGATAAACTTGAAGATGCGGCGACAGCGGCCGCTCGACCCGAGCCAGATGTTCAGCCATCGAACAATCCCCCTTCTATCCCCACCATCATGCCGTAGCTCAAGCTGGGCACATAGTCAGGGTCAGCCACTACAATGAAGGCGGGGGCGGCTTTTTAGTAAATTGGCCAAAGCGGTTAGCGTCGCCCTCGCATGCGAAGCCGCAAAGCATTTGAAGCGTATGGAAGACCTGCGCTGAAGTCAACATCAACTAAAAATCGTTCAAAT
>JBAVVQ010000227.1:0-2169 GCA_049697375.1 Rhodomicrobium sp. | reverse complement strand
ATCATGCGCTGGCGCAGCGGAGAAATGCTGGTAGGATCCGTCATAGGAACTCCTGCTTGAGTGAGGCTGCTAAGACCTCAATCCTCAAGATGGAGCTTCCCGCCCCGATAACGCTTTCCTCTCAATTGGTTACCGCCCGCGCAGCAGCGTGATATCGCGTAGCGATTTAGTGCTTTGGCCCATCTCGACGGAGGCCTCACGCAAGCTATCTGACCACTCCTCCCGTTGATCCAGCCTCGCCCCGACGGCCACCTACCTAACTATACAGGAGCGGCCGAACTTGGGTTGACCGCTGAAGCCACGATCCGCGCAGCGGACAATGTCCGCCTTTGAAGGTGCAGCTGCCAAACTTGAGGACACCGGATTGGCTCTTTGTGACCCTTAGGAGAAGTGAGAACTTTTTCGCTAAGGCCATGTCTAAGCCACAAAATTAAATTGATCTGCGGTTAAATAGGCTTGCTTGCATCTCATACCGACCAGACTCGAGATATCGCCTCAGGATGCCGCCGGCGACCGATCCCTGCGCCCGCCCGCATATTCATATCCTATTTCCGCAAGGACGGGGCGCGCGCCGTCGCCACGCTGCGCAAGGACCTGGTGGCGGAGCATTGTTCTGTCTGGCAAGACATCTTGGCGCTCGAAGGCAACCGCGATTGGTGGTTAGGGATCACTGCGGCGGGGATGCGTTGGCGAAGGGGTACACTCCGCTCAGAACATATCGAAGTCATTGTGGCCGCTCGTTGAGCGCACCATGCGCCGCTCCGACATGTTGATCACCCCCACGAGGCGATGTTGGCTTGGGTCGTGGGCAATGGCAGCCGCCGCAGCGACGTTGGAAACAGCGGCTTAGCAACGGCTGGCTTATTCAGCTTAACACGAGCGAAGGCCCGCTCACTGTACTGTCCGCGGCGCACGGCCGGACCATACATTTGGGTCAAAGGCCGCAATTTTCCCAAAGAACTCAACGTGGCAGCTTACCCCACAGCAGCAGACGCGCACGAAATGTGGCGGTTTGGGGCCGTACCAGGGTTCGGAGCCACTGTCTGTGACTTGGCGGTGATGGTATCGCGGCTGGGGTGGTTGGCACGCCCAAAACATCACGTCTGCCAGATTGGCTTGTCCGCAAAACCCATGGCGGGCATGGCAAAATCAGGAGATGGCTTGGTGTCGGACCCCGCATCCTCGTTCAGCATTCCCTCCCAGGAATCACGAATTCAAGCAGCTCATAAGGTATCTTGGACACGGCCCCGACCTCCTCAACTGCCAATCAATCGAAACCTCAAGCCAATCCGCGATCTGCGCCAGCCGGTACATATCGGAGCCGGTGGAGGAGGCTTTCACAGCATCAGATTCAGACATTCTCAATGGCCGGGATCCTCGTAAAGCGTTCCGTGCTTCAGCATGTGATAAGCGGCCGTCAACGTTGAAGCCGCCCGGCTGACGATGCCACCGCCATAGGCCAACCCGAGGCCGCAACCGCCTGAAAAAACGAAGTGCATCTGAAAAGGCGGCGACGCTTCGGGCGTGAATGAGTTCCTCAAGCCTCTGGGTTCGCGCACCCGGAGCCGGTCAAGAATAACCCGACGAAGCCATTGCTGCCGACCTGCTCCCCGAAGCGCCTTCGCTTATGACCTATGCGCGGATTGCGTCAATTCCTTCGCCCATCCGGCCAAAAGATCCCGAGCACTGCTGACAGCATTGTTAAGCGAGGAAGCGCCATTGACCGGGATACGGAATTCATGCTTGCCAAAGTCCGATGTCACGTGAAGCACAACGGTGACGTTGTAAACGGGGTCAGCCCCTTCTTCTTGTTTGAAAGAACCAACCTCGATGAGATCCACTTTCACTTGTGACAGCATTATATTACTCCATGTTCTTTGTATGCTTTGTCGGATCTTATACATTTCGCAGATTGAAGAAGATCGGCGTAATGAACCACGGCCACCTGGGTGTCTTCATTTTATTAAACGCCCTTCCCCTTTTTTGCATATGGATAACGGAAGACGATTTCGCGAAACCTGGATCAGCCATGATCCGAGCAACTAAGAGGACCCAGGGCGGCCGCCCGCCAACGCCTCGGCTCCAGTAATGAGATCCAACAGTTCAGTGGTAATTTCCGTCTGCCGGGCTTGGTGCGCCTGCTGCTGTAATTGATCAAGTTTTTTCGAG
>JBAVVQ010000226.1:0-4136 GCA_049697375.1 Rhodomicrobium sp. | reverse complement strand
CACTCAGACTCCTGGCTTCGGCAGACGAATATGGTGATCCCGTTTCCCAAGAGGTTGTTGTGTCAGAGTTGTTTCATAGTTACGAACCGCGGCAAGGCCACCGCTTGCCGCACGACCCCCTCAATATGATCATCGGGCCGCGTCCAATTGGCTGGATTTCGACGCGCAACGCTTCAGGCGGCCTGAATCTGGCTCCCTACAGTTTCTTCAACGCCTTCAACTACAAGCCGCCGATCATTGGGTTTTCCAGCATCGGCTACAAGGACTCCGTGCGCAATGTGGAACAGACGCGCGAGTTCGCCTGGAATCTGGCGACGCTCTCACTGGCCGAGGCGATGAACCAGACATCCGCGCCGCTACCTCCAGAAGTCAGCGAATTCGACGTCGCGGGTCTGACGCCGCTCGAATCACAACTGATCTCCGCCCCGCGGGTAGCGGAGAGCCCGGTCAGCTTCGAATGCCGGTGCACTCAGATTATTCAACTGGCTGCAGCTGATGGCCGTAAGGTTTCAACCTGGCTGGTCCTCGGGGAAGTGGTTATGGTCCATATCGCTCAGTCGCTACTGCAGAACGGCGTTTATAATACGGCTGCTGCTGGTCACATTCTGCGCGGCGGAGGGGCGGCCGACTATTTCACTATCGGTCCAGATCAACTGTTTCGAATGATGCGGCCCAAATAGCTGACATTTCAGATTGACTGATCATATGGTAACTGATAATTAACCAAATAACGTCAGTCTCTTTAGTGTAGCGCTTGAAGCCTGCCCTCGCTGATAGCGCTACTAGGTCTACCTTCCGGGCGGTTCCCCCCGGTGCCGCCCGGAAGGTACACAAGCCTCATTAGTCAGCTGACCGCATTTTTGAGGGCTACGCTGCTCGCGATCTCCCCCTCCATCTCCAGTTCAGCTTTCAGGCTTTCGATGTCACGATAGATCGAGGCTACAGCAAGTGTGCGTCCGCCGCGCTTGTAGCGGACAACGCAGTCCTTGCCCGCGATATCGCCATCGATGCCAAGCTCATTCCATTTCTCGGCGTGGCCGACATAGTTGATCGGAACATCGTAGTGCTGGCTCCAGAAAAAGGGCGCGGCCTCGAACTTCTCATGCGCGCCGAGCATGTTCAGCGCTGCCGTCTGTCCCTGCCGCTCGGCGACGACCCAGTGTTCGACGCGGATGTTTTCGCCGCTATAGGGATCGGGCCAGCGCGCGATGTCTCCGGCGGCGAAAATGCCAGGTACGCTCGTTTCCAGATAGGTGTTGACGGTGACGCCGCGGTCGATTGCGAGCCCCGCCTTCTGCGCCACTTCGATCCTCGGGCGAACGCCGACGCCGGCGACGATGAGATCCCCTTCGAGCATGCCGCCGCTTTGCAGCTTCACCTCCCGGCCGCTGATCGCGTTCACGGTTTCTGCGAGATGGAAGATTACGCCGTGTTCCTCGTGCAGAGCGCGAACGAAGTCGCCCATCTGTGGGCCGAGAATGCGCTCCATAGGCCGCGCCTCGGGCGCGACCACGTGAACGTCAAGCCCTCGCGCCCGCAAGGAGGCGGCAACCTCGAGCCCGATGAAGCTCGCGCCGATCACCACGGCGCTGCTTGCCGTTTTGGCGCGTTCGATGATGGCTCGGCAATCGGCCAGCGAGCGTAGAGTGTGGACGTGCGGCTCGTTGAAGCCGGGCAGTGGCAGGCGAATCGGCTCAGCGCCCATGGCAAGCAACAGGCGATCGTATTTTAGGCTCTCTCCGCTGCCGAGCGTGACTTCGCGCGAACGGGTATCCACGCCGGTCACAGTCTCACAGAGCCGCAGATCGATGCCGTTCTCGGGGTAGAAGCCGTCGGGGCGAAGCGGCACCCATTCTTCCGGCGCGGCGCCGCCAAGATAGTCTTTCGAAAGGTTCGGGCGGTCGACAGGCGGGGCCGCTTCGCTGCTCACCATCACGATGCCGCCCTGATAGGCGCGCCGCCTCAGCATTTCGGCGGCCGCGAAACCGGCAGCGCCTCCGCCGAGGATCACAATACGGCCGGGCGCTTTGCCTGAAGGGGCGCCGAGTGGCCCTGGTTTTGGCGGCGTCCGCTTCTCTTTTACGAAAACCTTGCCGTCAAGCTGTTCAACGGACCAGCACCCGATCGGGCTCAGCGCAGGGGCGCGCACCGCTTCGCCGGTGCGCAGGTCGAACGCCGCGTGATGCCAAGGACAGCGTATGGCGCCGTTTACAACGAGGCCGTCGGCAAGCGGGCCGTGGTAGTGGGAGCAGTGCGCGCCGACCGCAAAGATCTCGTCTCCGCGGCGGACAACCAAGACCTCCTCGCCGCCGCAATGGCCAACCAGCATGCCGCTATCCACGAGATCAGTAAGCGGAATCCCTTGCGCGAGATCAGGACCATGAGGGGTTTGCTCCTGCGACATCGTCTCTCTCCCTTGCAACCGGCATTCAGGGCGTAGCAAAGTTAGATGGCTACCCTCCTGCAAGAACACCAGCGACGAGGTTTAGGCCCATGATGCGAAGCGCCGGAATACTTATGTATAAATACCCGGCGGATGAGCTTCTCGTACTGCTGGTGCACCCGGGCGGCCCCTATTGGGCGAAGAGGGATCTTGGAAGCTGGTCCATCCCCAAGGGGGAGTATGAAGGCGAAGACCCATTGACCGCCGCTGGACGCGAATTTCAGGAGGAGACCGGCGGGCAGGTTCAGGGGCCATTTCTTTCGCTTGGCGAGGTTACTCACTCGAATAGAAAAACCGTGAGCGCCTGGGCCGCCGAAGGCGATTTCGATCCGAAGACGTTGAAGTCGAATCTTTGCGAAATCGAGTGGCCCCCGAAGAGCGGCATAACGCAGCTCATTCCGGAAGCCGACCGCGCCGAATGGTTTTCGCTGCAGGATGCGCGCGTTAAGATCCTGGCTGGACAGCGTCCATTTCTGGACCGGCTCGAAAGCGCTCTCAAGTCTGGCTGACCGCAGTTTCGGGTGTCCCCGTTTTCGACAGGATGTCGATCACTTCGCTATCGCTGACCTGCCGGAAGTCCTCGTAATAGAGTCCGATGGCGTAGAACGGCTCATGCGACTGGAGACAACCAATCTCGTCCACAAGTCCGCTCAGCTCGTCGAGCGTACTCGTTGGCGCGACAGGAATGGCAAGCACGAGCTTCTTAGGCTTCCGCTCGCGGATTGCTTCGAGTGCCGCGCGCGTCGTCGCGCCCGTGGCAATCCCATCATCGACGACGATGACAACGCGATCTTCGAGCTCGGAGCGGGGGCGGTCCGCTAGGTAGAGCTTTCGGCGGCGATCGATTTCGGCAAGCTCGGCTTGGCACACCCGCTTGAAAGCTTGCTCCGAGATGCAAGCGCTCGCGATGATATCGTCGTTGCGGATGATGTGAGGGTGACTGCCATCCACAACGGCGCCCATGGCGAGCTCTGGTTGGCAGGGGACCCCGATCTTTCGAACGAGAACAAGATCGAGCGGGGCATGGAGCGTTTTAGCGACCTCCGCCGCGACGACCACTCCGCCCCTCGGCAGGGCGAGTACGACCGGCTTGTCCTTCTCATAATGAGCAAGCTCTCGGGCAAGTCTCCGGCCAGCGTCGCGTCGATCCCTGTAGATCATGACCGCCTGCCTTTCTAGGCCGACTCCGCTCCCAGATAGCGCTCGAACCAATCCGCCGCATGCTCGACAACGCGCTCCAATGCCCCAGGGTCTTCGAAAAGGCGTGTTGCTCCAGGAGACAATCTTGAGCGCCTTTGGTTCATGCAACGCATCAAAGGCTTTCTGGTTCAAGTCTATGACGAGGGTATCCGCGCCGCCAACGATCAAGAGCGCCGCCCGCGCGCCTTCGGGAAGTCAGGCATTGCGAGATCGGGGCGACTAAACCGCTAAGGGCAGCGCTGCCCTTAAGTGTGAAGAGTTTGAAAGTGGCCCCGTGCATTCCTACAGCCCGCGAAATCCACCCGGGGCAAACCTGAGAAAATCGTCTGCAATTTTCCTCTTGTGTAAAGGTTCTTGCTTTACAACGGTGCATTTTGATACGTTAGAACCGAAGCATATTTTTATAGACGGTCAAGGCGCCGTCACAATGCAATCTTAAATTAAGCGTGGACTGAAAGTTTGCAACCCTTGATTTTGGAGGGCGGAATAGGCC
>JBAVVQ010000225.1:0-5971 GCA_049697375.1 Rhodomicrobium sp. | reverse complement strand
GCGCAGCCGCAGGCGCAGGCCAGTGCTTGTGCGGGGATAAGCGAGGACAATAGAAGTATGCCGGCGAGACGGCTCATTTTTGCCGTGGCGGGCATTGGATTCAAAAGTGAGAAGCGCATTGCATTGGTCCCCGTTGGCGCGCTTTTGCGGCCAATCAAAATGGAATTGGAAAGATCCTTACGATCGAACGCACGCGACAAAGAGCGAGAGATCGAGGGTACGATTTCACTTCACTGCGCGGCCTCTCATGCCAGCGGCGGCGCGCGCGGTCTTCCCTGGCCCAGCGTTTCGCGGGCAGCCGTCGGATGTGGGCGAGAGGGAAAAGGGGCTGCGACGGCAGACTGTTCATGTGCAGAACAGCCAAGATTTCGCTGTGGAAGCAGAGGGGGGTGATGAAGGCCGCAACAGAAAGGACAAGCCTTGCAAGGCTGACTTTGGCCATGATCTGGAATGCTGGATGTATCCCCATGTCCATGACGACAGATCGAAGCTTCCAGCTCTTCCAAATGCACGCCGAGGAGCAGCTGCAGTTGAACCAAGTCTTGAGATGATACTGCCTTGTGGCTCACCTGATGCCATGAAGGCATCAAGCTACCGACAGAAAGAAGGAGGGCAGCCAACACATGTGCTACCGCAGGCCGGCAGTTTATGCCTCGTTGCCGCCGCTTCCTAAGGCCCATTTTGCCCCCTTGGTAATGAGGCTAAAAATGTTCGAGCCTATGGGCTAGTGCGCCAAATCCCCACGCCAAAATAATTCATTGTGCCAAGAAGCTGACCAAGCCGGCCCGATGGACGCGCAGCACATCGAGGAAGTCATCCACGCACGTTGCTCTACGTTGCGCTCGCACGGACAACGCACCACGATAACTTCATGCGCAGCGAGATTGCCCAGCAGCGCAGCCGGCGAGCGGATGGTTGGATACTTACTTAGGGGCTGTTTTACAAAACGAACCCAATTTTCACCAGATTTTAAGCGACGCCTCGCGGATAAAACTAACCAGCTACATCACCTTTTCGGCCTTTGGCGGAAGACGATGCGGGGTCAATCCGGCCCTCATTCCTCAGGAAGGCGCCAGCGCCTGTTTGATCTCAGGCCATGAAAGGTTGCCGCCCCGGGCAAAGCGGTCCATCTTAGGGTGAAACAAACGACACCGCTGTTGCTGCCCTATGGTTCTTCCCTCCGACGCCTCCGGCGTTAAGCCCTCTGTATTGGCCGCCATCGGCAATACGCCGCTCATACGGCTGCGCCGCGCGTCGGATGAAACCGGCTGCGAGATTTTGGGCAAGGCGGAATTCCTCAATCCCGGCCAATCCGTGAAGGATCGCGCCGCGGTCTTCATTGTCGAGGATGCGATCAGGAGCGGCGCTTTGCGGCCTGGGGGGACCATCGTCGAGGGGACGGCGGGAAATACAGGCATCGGCCTTGCGCTTGTCGCCGACGCGATGGGCTTCAAGACCGTGATCGTCATCCCGGAGACGCAAAGCCAGGAGAAGAAGGACACGCTGCGGCTGATGGGGGCGACGCTCGTCGAGGTGCCGGCCGTCCCTTACAAGAACCCGAACAACTATGTGAAATATTCCGCGCGGCTCGCCGAGGCGCTGAACGCTGCCCGGCCCGAAGGCGCGATCTGGGCCAACCAGTTCGACAATCTCGCCAATCGCCGGGGCCATCTCGAGACGACGGCCGAGGAAATCTGGAGCCAGACCGAAGGCAGGGTGGATGGCTTCATTTGCGCGGTCGGCACCGGCGGCACGCTCGGCGGCGTTTCGATGGGGCTGAAGGCGAGGCGGCCGGAGGTCGCTATCGGCGTGGCCGACCCGCCGGGGTCCGCGATCTACAGCTACTACGCAACCGGCAAGCTCGAAGCGGAAGGCTCATCCATCACGGAAGGGATCGGCCAGGGCCGCATCACCGCAAACCTTGAAGGCGTAATCGTCGACAGGGCTTATCAAATTCCCGATGCGGAAGCGCTCCATGTAGCCTTCAGGCTGCTCGCGGAGGAGGGGCTTTGCCTCGGCGGTTCGAGCGGCGTCAATGTTGCGGGCGCGATCCGCCTCGCCCGCGATCTGGGTCCCGGTCACACGATTGTAACAGTGCTTTGCGATTACGGGACGCGGTATCAGTCTAAGATGTTCAATCCGCAGTTCCTGCGAGAAAAAGAGCTTCCGGTCCCGCCATGGCTTGAGGCAACGCCTTCCGTGCCGGAAGTTTATCAGCATCAGGTTTGAAGAGTACGCGATCTTTGGGGGTAAGCATGACCGATTTCTCATCGAAGTGGCTTGTTGAGACGGACTGGCTTCAGCAGCACCTGGGAGCGCCGGGCCTCGTTGTCCTGGACGCCACCTGGGCGATGCCGGACGAGCCGAAACCCGGCTACGACCACTATCGCGAGACGCACATTCCGGGCGCGCTGTTCTTCGATATCGAGGAGCTGTCCGATACCTCGTCGCCTCATCCCCACATGCTGCCGCCGCCCGAAAAGTTCGCGTCCCGGATGAAGAAAATGGGCGTGGGCGATGGGATGAAGGTCATCATTTATGATAATAAGGGCATCTTCAGCTCGCCCCGCGCGTGGTGGATGTTTCGCGTCATGGGCCATGAAGACGTAGCGGTGCTGAACGGGGGGCTCAAGAAGTGGCTCGCCGAGGGGCGCCCCGTAGAAAGCGGCCCGCCCGCGTTGCGCTCCGCTCGCCACTTCACCACGCGGAGGAACTCCGAGCTCGTCCGTGAGATTTCGGACATGCTGAGGGCGGTGCAGGCCGGTAAGACTCAGATCGTGGATGCGCGCTCGAAGTTACGCTTCCACGGGCAAGAGGTGGAGATCCGGCCAGTGCCGCGCCTGGGCCATATGCCAGGCGCCTGCAACCTTCCCTATGGTACGCTGACCAACGGCGACGGAACCATGAAATCTGCGGACCAACTCCGCGCCGCTTTCGAGAACGCAGGGATCAACCCCGCCAAGCCGGTCATCACCACCTGCGGTTCCGGCATCACCGCCTGCATCCTCGCGCTCGGGCTCGCGATCCTCGGCAATGAATATACGGCCGTCTACGATGGGTCATGGGCGGAATGGGCCGCAGCGCCGTCCGCTCCGGCCGTTACTGATTGAAGCGGTGCGGCGAAGGCGGAAAGCGCCACCGGGTTGTCGTATCCGGCGTGACCGAAATGTCAGGCGCTCACAGGAGCGAGCTGCCTGTTCAACTCGTCAATGACAGTCCGGTTATAGGCCACGCTCTTGTCGGACCTGACCATGATAATGTTGCGAGGATACCGGTTCAGCTTGACGGTTAGGAGAAGAGGGAACCAGCCGATGCCGGCCCCCGGCGGGAACCCCTTCTTTTCATCGAATTTGTCGTATCCTACAATCTGTCTTATGCCAGGCGCGACATAGGGCTTGCCGCCGTTAGCAACCTCGTTGAAAATCTTGAGCTGCGCATTCTTCACGTTTCCTTCGTAGAGTTCCCGGAGGAGGAAAGCCGTCATGCGCGCCTTGCCCATCGCTCCACCCTGAGATCCGCCCGATTTCAGATCCTCTTGGTTGAGATTGAAGAACTCTTTATACACATCGGCCAAGGCGGCGGGATCGGAGTCTGGGATCATTGTAAGCCAGTCGGCGCGTTCCTTGACCACATCTTTGCGGTTTGAGTACCCTCCGCCCCAGCCGCGCAGGAGGGCGTTCATGTCTCGTTCCGCCAGCGTGAGCCATTCGGAAATCTGATAAGTCTGAGGGAGGTAGACCATCAGCACGACAAGAAAGCCGACGAGCAAAAGAACAAGGAGGCCGAAGCCGCTGTAGGAGAGCGCGTCCTCCCAAAACGAGCCGCCGACCTTTATATGGCGAGCCATAGGATGCCTGCCGAACAGCTGCTCCAAAAGCAACGGCACCGCCACCAGCAAAGCGAAAAGTGCGAAGCCTCTCAGCCAAGCCATGAGATCAACCCCACCGTCTTAAGCCCGCGAATCGTGGCAGCGAGCATAATGGCATCGTCAGCGTCTCGTAAGTCCAAATTCCCTCACTTGGGCGCCTCGGGATGGGGCTGCGGCGGGGATTCCTCTCTCGTAGTGATCCGGGAGCCCTTTTCCAGCGTGTTGTGCACCGGGCACTTATCCGCGATCGCAAGAAGCTTCTGCCGCACCGCTTCATCGAGATCGCCATCCAGCCGGATCAGGCGCTCGAAATGATCGATCCTCGCGTCCTGCCCTTCCGCGCACTCTTTGCAGTCTTCGATGTGCCGCTTGCCGTGACGCACGAAAACCTGAACGCGCTCGAGCGGGAGCTTCTTGAAATCCGCGTAAAGGCGCAAGGTCATCGATGTGCATGCCCCAAGCGCAGCCGCGAGGAGATCGTAGGGGCCTGGCCCTGTATCCGCGCCGCCCTGGGCCTCGGGTTCGTCAACGTGAAACCGATGCTGCCCGACGCGCACATCCTGCTGAAACTTGCCCTGCCGCGTCTCCCTGACCGAGACGGCGCCCGGCTCGATGGCGGACCCATCCCGAGCGCCAACGGAACCCGTGATGTAACGCGAGGCCCAGGCGCTCAAGACTTCGGCCACGTAGACCGCGTCCTCGCGCTTCGTCAGCAGATGATCGGCGCCATAAAGCGTTATGAAGCTTTTCGGATGCCTCGCCGCCATAAAGATCGCCGACGCGTTCTCCAGCCCCACCACCTCGTCGGCCGGCGCATGAAAGATCAAAAGCGCCTTCTTCATCGCGGCGATCCGGTCATGCAGCCGGGACGCTTCGACATCCTCCAGAAACTGGCGCTTGATCGTGAACGTTCGCCCGGCGAGACTCACCTGGGCCTCGCCCTTCTCACGGATCTCGTCCAGATGGGCCGCGAAATTCCGCGTCACATGGGCGGCATCGGCGGGAGCGCCAATGGTGACGACAGCCTTTGCCTCCGGGATGTCGTTCGCGGCGGCCAGCACCGCCGCTCCGCCAAGACTATGCCCGATGAGAATATCGATGGGCATCAGCGTGTCACGCAGGTAGGCTGCCGCAGAAAGCAAATCCTGCACATTCGAGGAGAAATTCGTGTTCGCGAATTCGCCCTCGCTCATGCCGAGGCCCGTGAAATCGAAACGGAAAACCGCGAACCCGCGCTCGGTAAGCTCGCTTGCGATCCTTGCCGCCGCGAACAGGTCTTTCGAGCAGGTGAAGCAGTGCGCAAACAGCGCAAACGCGCGCGGCTTTCCTTCCGGATAATCGAGCCGGGCCGCAAGCGCCGCGCCCTGCGAGCCTGGAAATGTTATTTTCTTCGAACGGGCAGCCATGTTTATAACCGCTTTACATCCCAGATCTATTTTTCATTATATGGGTTTACCGCGAGTCTTGCACGCGGCCCTGATCGCAGAAGGGAAACAAATCATGAAGAAAGCGGCTGCCCTTGCCTTACTCGCCGCGCTTGTCGCGGTCAATGTCTCCGCAGCGGAAGCTGCCGGATGGCGGGCCAGAGGTTACGGCTATTATCATGCCCCGCATTGGCATGGCCGGACTGTTTACTCGGTTTATAGGAGCCCGCGCTTTGTGCCGCCGCCTGCCGCGCCGGAGTTCTTCTTTTTCGAGTTCTTTCCGACCAACCGCGTGAATACGCATATGTATTGACGGGACGAACAAGACGCTGAAATTCGGGCTCCCGGTGAGCCTGTCGAACCATGGGCCACATCATTCTTCGACAGGCTCGATATGTGGCAAAGCGGCTTCAGCGGACCTCGCGGTGAGCCCGTCGAACCATGAACCGTACGAGCGTGCCCCTATCCCGCCATCTGATCGTAGCTCACGGCGATTTCGAGCAGGAGGCGCTTGGCGCGAGGCTCGTCTACGAGCTCGGCGAAAGTGCGCGTTTGCGTGCCTCGCTCGCGCCATTCTTGGGGGTCTGGCTTGGGCCTCAATGCGGCTGACCAGCAGACTGCCTGATCATTTGGCATGTCCTCTTTACGGGCGCCGGTCAGGAAACTCCGGCTTATTTCG
>JBAVVQ010000224.1:0-1880 GCA_049697375.1 Rhodomicrobium sp. | reverse complement strand
GCTTGCGACCCAAAAAACCAATTCGCAAAAGCGCTATTTGCCCCGCTGCCTCAATCGGCGCCGGCGCTGGGCGCCCTCCGCTGACGTTTCACTTCGCCGCGTTTCGCTATGCGGGCCAAGCGCCGTCGCTTCGAGCAAAGGGTGGGGCGCGTCGGTGTGCGAACGGGACGCTCGATGGCGGCTTGCCTGATCATGCGGACAAGCCGGTCGATGGCCTCCCTGCGATTGGCCTCCTGCGTGCGAAAGTTTGCGGCCGTAAGCACGATTTCACCGTCCTTCGTCAATCGCGTGCCAGCGATGCGCTCCAGGCGCAGGCGCACGGCTTTTCCTGCGCGAACCATGTGGACTGGACGCCGCCTGTGCTCGCGCCGGGCGCAAAGCTTGTATAGATTCGCGCCATGATGTTGGAAGAGATCACGTTGGCGCTGAGATCGGCGGACCCGCCGTCTGCGGACGCCCTTCGGGCGGGCGTCGCCAAATCAGATCAGCTTGCTCCAATAATCTTCGGTCTTGTCGACAAGCTTTGTGATGGCGTCTTCCTGCTGCCGGAGGAAAACGCGCTGCTTCGCTGCGGGCTCGCAGTTCTCGGGGCGTCCAAGCATCCTGGACTTTACACATATGTGCTGAAGCTTACCTGTCTTGAGCAGGAGGAGCTCGAACCGGTTTTTCCTCTGCACATCTCCGAAAGTCTGACCCGCCTGCTATTGAGCGTGTGGGACGAAGACGTCGATGCCCTCTTCGCCGCAATCGAGAACGACGAGCTTATTTCCGAGGTTCGATCGGCGTGGTTCGACGTTCTCGACCGCGGCGTCTTCGACGGCGTCATTGCGCGCAAGCGCGCCCTTGAGTTTCTAGCGCGTCTTGAGCGCGAGGGCACCTTCGAAGACGGCGATAGCGTCTGGTGGAGCTGGGAAGAGGCCGTGATCAGGCTTGGCGCTGTCGAACTTGAGCCTGCCCTTCGGCGCGTTTGGGCGAAAGTCGTCTTCGACGAGCACACGCCCGAGGAACTCGACGAATCCCTCGCCGCTCTTCATCGCGCCGCATCCAATCTCGCCGATCCCGCACTTTTCGACGAGGACGAGATCTGCGCCATCGCCGATCCCGCCGAGGCGCTGGCTTGGATCGGCCAGCGCGAGAAGGCGATGGAAGCTTGGCGGGCGGAAAACGATGAGTCCGATGACGATCCCGCTCGATCCATCCGCTTGGCAGACCATGAGATCGACTGGCTTTCGGGCTTCCTCTCAAGCCGGCAGGCGCCGGACACCGCCATGCCGTTCGAGACGCTCGACGGATTTTTGACCGCGCTCGTCATCGGCCCTGAAATGGTAATGCCCTCGACATATCTCCCTGAGATTTGGGGGACCGAGGACGGCTCGGGGCCTGTATGGGACAGCATGGAGCAGCTCCAGTACTTCATGGACCTGCTCAGCAAACATTGGAATGCGCTTGCGGCGCGCCGGAGCGCCGATGCCGTGCATCGACCGCAGATCGATCATTTCGGCGATGGTCCGCAAGGCAAAGGCTGGGCTCAGGGCTTTGTCGCTGGCATGAACCTTTGCGCGGAGGCTTGGGACCCCCTCATCGAAAATAAGGACGAGGGCGACGTCGCCCTGCAAATTCTGGCGCTCGCGATGGAGGACAACACGCTTCTGCCGGATGATACGCGCGCCGCGATTGTCGAGGAGCTGCCAAACATCGTAAGAATGATCGCATCCTATTGGCGAAACCCGCCCGCTGCTCCCGTTCGCAAATCGCCATTGCGGTCGTCAAAGATCGGCCGCAACGAACCCTGTCCATGTGGGTCAGGCAAGAAATACAAGAAATGCTGTGGAGCCATCAGGCCGCCAACCATCCACTAATCCTGGGCGCATTCGTTTGGG
>JBAVVQ010000223.1:0-10672 GCA_049697375.1 Rhodomicrobium sp. | reverse complement strand
AGCCGCCACCGCCGCCCCAGCCGCAACCGCCACCCCAGCAAACCTTCTCAACCGAACCGCTAGTTGCCATAGCCTGTTCAGTCTGCACGGAAGCCGGTGAAAGCGGAGCTGCTTGCGCGGAAACGCTGAGCATCGCTCCAATCGCGATGAACGCAGCAACTATATATTTCATGACATGTACCTTCTGCTTCACGCTCCCTTCCTCGACAATTTTATAATATATCAAAAGATGGCTTTCGCGCGATTGAAATGATTAGATTGAGGTGAATTTTTTGGTTATGAACCAGATGTTTGTATCGATTCCGAGTGGAGAGAAAGGTTAATTGCAACCAAAAAGATGTAAATTGTAACTTTATTTACCGAAAAATGGGAAATCGTAAAGCTTGTGACGAAACTTTTCGGCAAGCAAGCATTAACAGATCTCGGCTAACGCACCCCGGCTCGGGGCCGCCCCCAGGGCTTCTTGCTGGCCGATACATTTTTTTGAGGTGACGCCGGAAGCGTGGACCGCCTCTGCAAAGTCTTTACGCGGTCTTGGGCCAGGTCCGAATGAAGTCCTCCGGGTCAAGGGGCGCTGGCGGTTTTGGCATCGCTTTCGGTGTGCCTATATAAAGAAGAGCAGCGATGGCCTCCGAGGCTTCAAGGCCGAGCGCTTCTTTGACGCTCGCATCATAGGCCGCCTCGCCGGTTTTCCACATCGCGGCGAAGCCAAGCGCGTGACATGCGAGCATGATGTTCTGGGCGGCCGCTCCCGCCGAGAGGATTTGTTCGACCACAGGGATTTTGGACGGCTCTGCGATGCGGGCCACTGCAACGAGAAGCAAAGGCCCGCGTAATGGTTTCTGCCGCTCGCGCTCCAGGAGTTCGGGCACCGCCTTGGGATTGCGGCGTTGGAGGGCCGACGCAAAAACATCGCCGAGGCGTTGTCTGCCTTCCCCGCGAATGGCGATGAAGCGCCAGGGATGCAGTCTGCCATGGTCTGGGGCCCGCAAGGCGGCGGCCACAATCCTGCGCAAGGTTTCGTCATCGGGAGCAGGGTCGCCGATGTCTATTGGACTGACCCGCGTTATGAGCGCTTCGTAGGCATCCATTGAAGTCCCCTCGATCGGGAAGGCGGGGATTTCGTAGCACGGAGGCCGTTATGCAAAAAAGCAAAACCTAGCCGGACCGGCCTGGCAGCTCGATTTCGCCCTCGACGACGTGGTTCAGATCGGTCCCTTCCGCCGTCAGAACGGCGCGAACCTTGAGCTTCCTTGAAGCGAGATGCGTTTCGCGGACGACACGCTCGATTTCCTGCTGCGACGTGACGCCCACCTGCTTCAGGAATTTTCGCAGCGACATATTGAACCGGTCTTCGTCCATGACATCCTCCCGAGACTTTATTGAAAGATTGGCGCCTCAAACCGCATCGTCAATGACGATTCCTCTTAGCGGCGCCCGCGTGTTTCGCGATGACAAGGGTGATATCATCGACCGCCCTAGTCGTCGGTTCAGAGAACAGGTGACCGACAATACTCTGGCAAAGCTGATGCGCGCTATTGTTTCGTTCGGCCTCCTCCAGAAGCTCTCTCAGGCGGTTCGTCGTTAGTATGCTTTGGGGCGGCTCGGGAGTTTCCACTAAACCATCAGTATAAAGAATAAGTGATCCCTCCGCGAAGAAAGGTATCGCTTTGCTCTCATAGACTGCATTCGGAACGATGCCGAGAGGCAGGCTCGACTGAGAAATGACCTCGAACGGATGAACGGGCGATGCGCGATAGAGTTGCGGAGGGGCGCCTGCTGAAGCGTATTCTATTTTCTGCATTGCGAAGTCGATCATTGCGCAGAACATCGTTGCGAACTGGCCAGTGGGCAGCACTTCGCACAGTCTTTGGTTCAGTTTTCGCAGGAGCGATTCAGGCCTTTCGGTCCGCTGCCACATCATATGCGCAAAGGAATGGAAACGAGCTGCGTTGAGCGCCGCCGCAACGCCGTGACCTGTAAAGTCAGCAATATAAATCATGACACGCTGGGAGCCGGTCATATCGATCCCCCAGATATCCCCGCCTACGCCATTGAGTTGATTGTAATAACTCGACACGTCCAGCGGGCAGTGGGCCTGGATCTGCGCAATGCGCGCAGCGCTTGGAAGCATATCATTCTGAAGGGCGATGGCGCTCGCAAGCTGCTCGTCAAGCTCTAAAGTCATGCGATGACTATTGAGGATTGAGACTGCAATCTGGCTGAGGTCGATGAGGGTGCGTATATCATTTTCATTAAAGCTGCGCGGTTTCCTGTCGGCGGCGCACAATGCGCCGATCCGGATCCCCGGCGACGTCTCAAGCGGGATTCCCACGTAGGATTTAATGCCTTGTTCGCACGTCACGAGCGGATTTAGAGAAAAGCGCGGATCATTGTCGGCATTTTCGATGACAAAGGGCTTTGATGTCATGATCGCCTGGGCGCAGAAGGAAACCTCCCTTGCCGTCCGATCGATATTGAGCCCGAACTGGCCCGCATATGTTTGTTCGTTCTCGCCGACAAGCGAAACGAGGGAAATGGATGTTCCAAGCAACCTCGCTGTAATGGCGCACAGTTCGCTGAGGGGAGAGCCAGCTCCACATTCATCGAAGCGCAGCCGTCGAAGTTCCTTGAGGCGCTGGCGCTCATTAGATGGAATAGGGAAGCCTATCATGCGCGCCATCCACCTTAATAACGACTAAACAACCGGACGCTCGGCTTTGGCCTGCATGCCTCCGGCGCAGACGTCAGCGATTAATGACACCGAATCCGGTTGATTACTTCGCTGTGTCATCCCGGAAAAGCCAAGGGCGTTATCCGGGATCGTTACAAATGCCAGCGCTTAGGGCGTAGTCGCCCTTCCGGGATGACGAGGCTGTGAACTATTCAACCGGATTCCGTATGATCCCTGATCGAGCGCTTTGGTTGTCTGCGAGAAAATGTCTTTGGAATATGCTTATTCTGCGTGTGAGTTCTCTTACAAAGTCCGAGGCAATTTGAAGAGTCTTGGCTTGATCGGGTTATGTGCGCTTTCGCTCATGAACGAGCCAGCCATTTGTTGCCGAAAGGGTCAGTTGGCACCGTGAACTTTGCTGAACTGCTTTTGCTATGTGGCATTCATAGTTGTGGCGACTTGTTCCAAAGACTTCATTTGAGTTCGGCCGCAATGCGGTCTGCATGATAGACCCTGGTCAGCGCCTCGCGGAGCGCCCCTACATTCACCGCGACAGCGCGGTTGACGGCCGGGTCAAATCCGAAGTCGCCGCCGAGCGATTGGATGTTTCCGTCGAAAATGAGCCCGACGATCTCACCCGCCTTGTTGATCACTGGCGAGCCGGAGTTGCCGCCGATAATGTCGTTTGTGGTCACGAAGTTCATGGGCTGATCCATATTGAGCACGGCCTTCGCAGCGATCCAGCTCTCCGGCAATTGATAGGGAGGCGCCCCGGTTGCGCGCTCGAACAGCCCTCCGATCCGGGTAATCGGTTCGATAAATTTGTTGTCCTGCCAGTAGCCTTTCACCGTGCCGTAGGAGATCCGCATCGTGAAGGTGGCGTCGGGGTACATCGATGTTCCGAAAATCTTGAAACGCGCTTTGGCGATGGCGCTGTGCGCCTTGTTCAGCGGCGCTGCGAAATTGTCTTCGTAGTCCTTGCGAACCGCTCGAAAATCGGGGTCGACAGAGCGCGCCATGGCGATCATGGGATCGGAGGAAGCGTCGACCGCCGCCTGTCCGCCTTCAAGAAGCGCCTTGCGGACGGCCACGTCACCGAGCTTGGAGCCATCGACCAGCTCTTTCGCCAACTCCTCCGGCGATTTCTTACCGAGGACCTTGCGCACAAAGGGATCGTCGGGGCCGAGTATTTCCCGGAGCTTCGTCAGCGAAAAGGTCAGGGTCAGCTTTTCAAGCTCGGGATAGGACGGCCGATTCGCCAGGATCGATTGCCTGAGACTCGGAAAGTTCGCGTCCGTGTATTCCGGCAGCCGCTTCTCGTCCGGCTTCGTCTTCTCCGCCGGGTAGCGGACCAGAGCCATCGCATCGCCAAAAAGGGAGGCGTCGAAGGCGGCGTGGCCCTCGGCATACGCGTAGCGTTCACTTTTCGACTTCCAGCGTTTTAGCGTGTCGCGAATGGTGTCCCAGGCCGCGCCAGCCTCCGCCTGCAAGGCAGGGGCATCGCCAACCTTGGCGCGGAGTTCGTTTTCCTCCTTCGTCTTCGCCATGATCAGCGCCGGGTCCACCAAAGCCTCGAACCGACCTTTCCGTGCCTTGAGCGAGTTTTCGACGCCGAAAAGCCGGGCCGTGGCAATGCGCTTTTCTTCGGCCCCCTTTGTCCGGAATTCCGTAAGCAAACCCCTCAGCTCCGAAAGCCGGAACAGGGAACGCGGGAGAGCGACATCGCGGTCGTATTCAAGCTCGGCGACGGTATCGAGGCGCTGCGTGGAGCCCGGATTGCCGACCGTGAAGGTGAGGTCGCCCGGCTTCACGTCCTCGGGCGCGTAAGGGAAGTAATTCGCGGCCGTATCGAGCGGCTTGCCGTTCCGGTAGACCCGAAGGTAGCTCACGTCGAGATCGAAGCGGGGGAATTCGAAATTGTCCGGATCGCCGCCAAAAAATGCGATCGCCTGCTCGGGCGCAAAAACAAGGCGGATGTCCTGGAAGCGTCGATATTTGTAGAGGTTATAGACCCCGCCATCGTAGAGTTCGACGACGTCGCAGCGGAGCGCATCATCGCCGCCCGAACATTCTTTGGCGATCGCGGCTTTAACGGCGCGCTTAGCGTCCGTAAAGTTTGCGCCCTCTTTCCCATCAATGGCCTCTCGAACACGGGCTGTCACGTCGCCGATGCCGACAAGCTGATTGAGTTCGTAGTCCGGGCATTTGGCCTCGTCCTTCTCCTCTTTTGCATAGAAACCCGTTGTAAAGAGGTCTTTCTCGCTCGTCGAAAGCTGCTCCAGGCATTCCTCGGCGCAATGGTGGTTGGTCTGCACGAGGCCTCTTGATGAGACGAAAGCGGCCGAACATCCCTGCGCGAGCCTCACCGCAGACAGCCGCGCGCGGTCGAGCCACTTCTGATCGGGCCGAAAGCCGTAAAGCGTCTCGACGCGATCCGAGGGGAAATTATCGGGAAGCCACATGCCTTCATCGGCCTTCGCCGGGAAGGAGCAGCTCACAAGAAAAGCCAGGCAAACGAAGACAATTTTACGTGGCATCGAACGTTCCATGAAAAGGGTCAGTCTTTAAGGACTTACGGAGAGGCTTATTGAGGAGCATGATCGACAGACCTGCGGCGGCGGCCACGCCTGCGATCATAAAAAAGAAGTTGGGCTTCTCCATGCTGCTCCAATGGGAGCCGAGCCAGCCGGCCAGGAAGTTGCCCAGGAAGCTCGTCGAGAGCCAGACTCCCATCATCAGGGAGAGAAGACGGGGGGGCGCCACTTTGGACACAAGAGAGAGCCCGACCGGGGAAAGATAAAGCTCGCCGATGGTGATGATGACAAAGTACAGGAACAGCCAAAGCCAGGTCGCTTTGCCTCCAGGAGCCGTGTAGAAAGCAGCGGCGACCATCACGAGATACGAGAGCGCGACGATGAAACATCCCATCGCCATCTTGGCGACAGTCGAAGGTTCGCTGCCCCTCCGGGACTGGATGGCCCACAGGTTCACGATCAGTGGCGTGAATACGAAGATCATGAACGGGTTGAACGCCTGAAACCACGTGACTGGGATCTCGCCTTGCCAGAGCAAGAGGTCGATCGAGCGGTCCGTATAGCTGTCGGCCCATAGCGCGATGGTGTTGCCCTGCTGTTCATAGGTGGCCCAGAACAGGGTGTTCGGCAGGAAGAGTATCAGAAGCGCGAAGACCGCGCGCAAATCCTCGCGGCTTATCGGATTGTGTTCGACATGGGCCGCCTTGGCCTTCTCAAGCTCGTCGGGCGGCAACTCGCGAAGCCCGCGCAGGTAAATCAAAAGCCCGATCACCATGCCGACGCCCGCGGCGCCGAAGCCGTAATGCCAGCCCCATTTCTCGCCCAGCGTTCCGCAGATCAGAGGAGCCAGAAACGCGCCCAGATTGATGCCGACATAGAAAATCGAATAGGCGCTGTCGCGGCGTGGATCGCCTTCCTTGTAGAGGCCGCCGACTTGCGTCGAAATATTCGGCTTGAAGAGCCCGTTTGCGAGGATGAGCGTAAGAAGCGCGAACAGCAGAAGCGGCTCGAACACCATCATGAAGTGCCCGATCGCCATCAAAGTCGCCCCGATGATCACGGTCTTGCGCTGGCCGAGCACCCGGTCGGCGAGCAGCCCCCCAAAGATCGGGGTGAGATAGACAAGGGCCGTGTAGGTTCCATAAATCTGCGAAGCGAAGGGCTGCGCTTCGAGCGGCCCGAAGATCGTTTCAAGACCGCCTTTCAACGTGAAAAGCCCGATCACCTGCGGGGAATGCTCGGGCAGCAGCACATATTTTACGAGATAGAGGACGAGCAAAGCGCGCATCCCATAATAGGAGAAGCGCTCCCACATCTCGGTTGCGAACAGAAAGGACAGCCCGCGCGGGTGGCCGAAAAGCTGTTTGGGTTCTACATCGGAGTATTCAGTTTTGGCTTCCATGGCTATCCCTCGCAACGGGGACTAGCCTTGCGGCGTGGATTAAGCAAGCCGCGTTCGCGGAGGATGGGCATGAAACTCGTGAAGTACGCGTGAGAATTTCTCAATCTCATATTTCCCCTTGCCGCGAACCAATCCGCGACGATTTCGAGGCACACTCATGGAAACATTCCAATGAAGGCTTGGCTTCAAACCCATTACGGCAAGCTGCAGTTCGGCGTTCGCATGACAGTGGCCGCGCTTTTAAGCTACGGGCTTGGCGAAGCATTAGGATTAGCTCAGGTCTACTGGGCGGTGCTGTCGTCTGTGATTGTCATCCAGGGGAGCGTTGGCGGTTCGGTGAGGACAGGTCTCTATCGCCTCGTCGGGACCGTTGGAGGAGCGTCCTGGGGCGCGGTCGTGGCTGGCCTGATGCCGCATGACACTCGCACTGCGCTTGCGCTCGCGCTTCTCGTGGCGATTGCGCCGCTGTCGCTCGTCACCGCTTTCCGGATAGACTACCGCGTCGCCCCTATCACGGCGATTATCGTTTTGATGGGCGCGGCGCTTCAGCAGGCCGCTCCCTTTTCCGCTGCGCTGGAGCGGGTTTTCGAGATTACGCTTGGCAGCGCAGTCGCCGTCGCGGTGGCGCTTTTTCTTTTTCCCGCTCGCGCTCACACCCTCTTGGCGCGATCTGTCAGCGAAGCGGTCGCCGATATGGCCCGCATCGTCTCTATGCTGGCGGAGGCCCACGGCCAGGGCGTGGACCGGGAGGCCCTCCTGAAGATCCAGCTGCGCTGCGGCGCGGCCATCGCAAAAGCAGAGTTGAGGGCTGAGGAGGCGAAGATAGAGCGCGCCAACCGCCTCGCCGACGGCCCCGATCCGGAGCCGCTTTCCCGCACGCTTCGCCGTCTTCGGCACGACATGGCCATGCTGGCGCGCGCCCTCGTTGCGCCCTTCCCGGAAGCGATGCAGAGCCCCTTTGTGAACGCGCTGACTGCCGTGCTTCACGCTCTTGACGCTTGGCTTTCGGGCATGGCGGACTCGCTTTCTTCCAGGAAGGAAGCGCCGAGCCTGCATGACATGAAAGCCGCCCTCGAAGATCTCCGCAGCGCAATAGCACAGGTGAGCGAGAAGCGGTTTGCCTCCTCCACCGAAAAGGAGGACCTCCGGCGGGTTTTCGTCCTGCTCTTCATATTCGATCAGATGGCGCAGAACTTGCGCGACTTGGCCGACCGCGCCCGCGAACTGGCGGCGAACGAGCAGGAACACGCGCCGTAAGATTCTGCATTGAGTGAATTTATCATTATGTTGACGCTATCCAGGTCTAATCCGCCTGCCGCAAGGCTGAATTAAGCGAGTTGTAACCCGAGTTCGGCATTGTATGCATACGTGTGAGGGTTCACGATGTGGCGTGCGGTCCGTTTGTTGTTGTTTTGTGCGGCCTTGGGGGGCTGCTCGGCGACGTCGGGCGGTATTACATCTTTGACGAGCATAGGAGGAAGCGGCTCTTCCGACATGCCATCAAAGGCAGCCGCGACGCCATCATCGTCGCAGACCTCAAGCAGCGGCGGCATTTGGACGAATTTCTCATCGGCCTTCAGCTCTGGCGATCAGCCTGCGCAAGCTTCGCAAAAGGGCGGCGATGACATGGCGCCGGGACTGGACCCGAACGAGGCGCTTGGCCTTGTAAACGAGTACCGGTCATCCAAAGGCCTGCCTGCCCTTTCTTTGGAAAGCCGCGCCACGGCGGCGGCGGCAATTCTCGCCAAAGACATGGCCAACCACGATCAGATGTCTCACCTTGGCCCGAACGGAGCGGATCTTCAGAAGCGTCTTACCATGTCGGGATACCGCTTCAAGGTCGCGGCGGAAAATGTCAGCGTCGGCCAGCGGTCCTTTGCCCAAATCGTTGAGGGGTGGAAACAAAGCCCGCCTCACAGCCGAAACTTGCTGCTCGCCGATGCGAAGCATATGGGCATCGCCTACGAGTATAAGCCGGACACGAAGTTTAAGACGTATTGGACGCTGGTTGTGGCCGCGCCTTAATTCAGGTCAATGAAACGGACGTAGCCCGGCTGTAACGATCCTGTGTTAAACTGCATATCTCCTGGCAGAGGCGCGACCTGGATCGGCGATGAGCACCACAACCTCTACGGCTTATCTGCCGCAAGGCATCGCGGCGTTTCCTCAAGGACATAGCAGAGCATTGGCTTTATCGGCGCTCGGCGTCGTTTTCGGCGATATCGGCACAAGTCCGCTCTACACCTTGAAAGTCGTGCTCGGCGCGACCGGCGCGCAGGTTGCCGATCGCGCCATGGTGCTTGGCGGCCTCTCCCTCATTTTCTGGACGCTGATCATCGTAACGACGATCAAGTATGTCGGCGTGGCCATGCGGGTCGATAACCACGGCGAAGGCGGGATCATGGCGTTGATGGCGCTTCTCGGCGGCCGAAAAGGTCTTGGAAAGGCGCGCACGAAGAAGAAAGCGTTCATCGTCGGGGTGGGCCTGATCGGCGCCTCGCTCATCTACGGGGACGGCGTGATTACGCCGGCCATTTCCGTGCTGTCCGCGCTCGAAGGGCTTTCGATCGTAATGAGCCATCTGGATGCGTATGTGGTGCCGGCGACAGTCCTCATTCTCATTCTTTTATTCCTTTTCCAACCGCAGGGCACGGCGCGTATCGGCAATTTGTTCGGGCCCATCATGGCCATATGGTTCCTTGCGCTCGGCGCGCTTGGCCTTTGGGGGATCGCTCAGAACACCACGGTGCTCGCGGCCGTCAACCCGCTATATGGCCTCCATTATCTTGTATCCGGGGGAATGACATCCTTCTTCGTTCTCGGCGCGGTCTTTCTCTGCGTCACAGGCGCCGAGGCGCTTTACGCAGACATGGGCCACTTTGGGTGCGGCCCGATTCGCCTGGCCTGGTTCAGCGTCGTGTTCCCCTGCCTCGTTCTGAATTATGCCGGCCAGTCCGCCCTTGTGCTGAACGGCTCTCCGATCACCGAGAACACGTTTTACGCTCTCTGCCCAAGAGTGGTTCTGGCGCCCTTCGTCATCCTGGCGACGATAGCCACCATCATTGCGAGCCAGGCGATCATAACCGGCGCTTTCTCGATGACCAGGCAAGCCATCCAGCTCGGCTGGCTGCCCCGCCTTAAGATCACGCAAACCTCCGCGCTTGGTTATGGCCAAATCTATATTGGCGCCGTGAACTGGACCATGATGGTCATCACCATCGGCCTCACGATCGCTTTCCGGAAATCCGATAACCTTGCAGCCGCTTATGGCATCGCTGTTTCGGGCACGATGCTTATGACTTCGATGCTTCTCTACATCGCCATGGTTGAAAAGCTGCATTGGGGCGTGCCGAAAAGCGCTGCCGTGGCCGGATGTTTCATTCTCGTCGACAGCGCGTTCCTCGTCGCAAACTCGGCAAAGATCCTGGACGGTGGATACATCCCCATTGCCCTTGCCGCTATCGTCTATGGCGTGATGTGGGTCTGGCACTCCGGGCGCGATGCCGTGGCGCAGGTTCTCAAGTCGAAAAATCAGCGGACCGACACATTCCTCAATCACCTCGCCGCAAAGGGAGTTCCCCGCGTGCCCGGAACTGCGATTTTCCTCACGCGCTCCAAGGAAGGCGTGCCGCCCGTCATGTCCTGGCACGTCAAACACAATCGCGCGCTCCATGAGCGGATCATGGTCATCAATGTGTCGATCGAGCCCGTGCCCTTCATTCACCCGACCGATCGCTTCCGCTTCTTCGAGGAAGCGCCGAATTTCTGGAGGGCCACCGTGCATTACGGCTTCATGGAGCGGCCTGAGATCCCTCCCATCCTTGAAGAAGCGAATGCGGAAGGCTGCGATCTCGATTTGAGCGACGTGACCTACTATGTAGGCCGGGAGACAGTTGTTTCGCGTCCTGACGGCACAGGACTTCCCAAATGGCAGGAGGTCATTTTCGCCGCCATGGAGCGCAACGGCAATCAAGCCACCGACTTTTTCCGGCTGCCTGTCGATCAGGTGGTGGAAATAGGGCGGCAGGTCGCGATTTAGAAAGAAAGACGGCGATCCGGCTA
>JBAVVQ010000222.1:0-6852 GCA_049697375.1 Rhodomicrobium sp. | reverse complement strand
CTGAAATTGAACTTTGTTGCGCGCCATGGGAAACCCGTTGCAAATCAGTTGTTCTTGTTTTGTTCCATAGCATACCCAATCCGGCTGACGCAAGTGCGTAATCAGGATTAAATTTAATGCCGGAATTTTTTCATTTACTGGGACGCGCAAAAGTCCGTTAAATATGTTGCGACTTCGATTGTTAACCAAGTCCGTAGGCATCATAAGCTCGCCCGCTGCGTCGGCGGCGGCATTCTCTCATAAAAATATCCAAGAAAATCAATACATTAACGCCGTTAACTTTCCGTTAAGGAGCTTTTCCCTAAGATTCCGGCCAGGTCATGCGGACGCAACGCCGCGCTGATTCGGGGGATTAAGCGAGATGCCTTTCGCAGAACGCATACAAAAAGCCAATTGGCCTCTCATCCGGGTTCTCTTCCGCGGCGAGCCGCTGAAAGAGCCAAGTCGCAGGATAACGACGGCGGCGATCCGTATGCGCGCCTTCCTAGACCTGGATCGGGAAGAAGTAATTGATGGCAATAAGTACGCCCAATAGCATGAGCCCGATCCCAAGGCTCCAGCCAATCAGCTTTTTCTCCACCGGCAACAGCGGCTCGACGGGCCGCATTTCAAGTTCGTTGCGAAGATCGTTCATGTTCGCTCCTCCCGCTCACCCGGCCAGGGGCGGTTTTACGCCGCTGAAGAAAATCCACGAAATCGCCAGCCCGACCCAGATCACAAAGCCGAAAAGGCTCACGAAATAAACCGCGGCAAGCTTGCCGATCCCCTCCTGCCAAAGCTTCCGGAAGTTCGACAGCACGCCGATGGAGAAGAAGGTCAGGATGAAGAAAATCACGCGAAAGACGTTAGCTTCGCCGATGGCGGCTGTCACTTTCGCCGGTTCGAAGGACGTCCCGAGCGCGAGGTAGAGCCCGGCCGCGAAGGTGAAGATGAAGCCGAGAATGAATTTCGGGAAGCGCTGCCAGATCTCGATGGCTTTCGCCTTCTCGCCGTTCGGGTCCTTGTTGATGTGGTTCGTCCAGATCCAGCCCAGGATGAAGGCCCAGATGCCGATAAAGATGTCGATGAAGACCTTCACGGTTGCGGTCGTGCCGAGAATCCAGCCGGGCTGATATTTGACGCCTTCGGAGGCGTTCTGCGCGAGGATCAGCGACTCGGTGATGCCCCCGGCGGCGATCGCTGCGCCATCGGTCTTGACCGCAAGTCCCATCCATGCGCCCGCCACGAGCGGTTCGTGCGACAGGAAGGTTTGCGCCAGGAACGGCAGGATCAGGATCTCGACGACGGCGAAAAGCACGACGAGCGAGGAGACAAGGATCGGCACGGAAGGCCGGGCGCGGATTGCGCCGCCAGTTGCGATGGCCGCCGCGACGCCGCATATCGAAATGCCGGAGGCAAGCGGCACGGCGTATTCGCGGCTGAAGCCGAACCACTTCCGCGCCACGAAATAGACCACTGCCCAATAGATCAGATAGGCCTCGACGATAGCCGCCACGCCTCGAATGAGCAGCGACGTGGCGAGATTGAGCTTTCCAGCGGCGGTCACAGCCAGGAAAGCGCCGAGGATCACGATGGCGATCTTGATGTAGAGTTCAGGCCGGATCGCCTCCTTCAGCCATTCCGCAACGCGAGGAAAGAAATTGGCGATGATGAGTCCCGCGAGAAGCGCGATGATGAAGCCCGCCTCGTTTGTGAGCTTCAGCGACCAGTTGATGCCGAATTTCTGCTGATCCGCAGGCGTGACCGCCGCGATGTGCGCGTAGCTTCCGGCGATCCAGCTCGCATAAGCGAGCGCGAACACGAAGGTAAATCCGAGAATAAACCGCCAGACGCTCACACGCAGCGCGATTGCGGCCAATGTCAGCACCGCGAGAAGCGCAACGTAGGTAAGGCCCAAAGCGGCCAGACCGCCAAGACCCGCATAAGCTTTCGACGCCGTGTTCAGCGCCTTGTCGATATCCGTCCAAACCGATGTCGCGACGGCCCAGCCGAGAAGGTCTTGCCCGTAAAGCCCGGCGACGGCCAGTCCGAAAATGGAAAGCCCGATCCAAACCGCAAGCCAGTCCTCACTGATCCAGGGCTCTTTTTCTTTTGCTAAAGCGCTGACTGCACGCGGCTCGCGTGTGAGAACTTCTTGCATTGTGTCTCCCCATGCGCCAACGAGCGACGGCCCCCAAGACGGGCATAGAAACAGATCTGAGAATCCATTGCTACATCTGAAGCTCTTATCTCTCCTAGATAAGAACCTAATGCTAGCCTTGACTATGAATGGGGTAAAATTTACCGGATTTCGTGGCTAGGCATAAGACATTTTCCCGTTCGATGTAGGCTCCGTAATCACGTTGCAACAGCGAACGGCTGGCTCGGCATTGAGACCGAAATCAGCTTCGCAGAAGTTTCCCGTTGTTTAGTTCCGGCAAAGAATACAAGCCGGAGGCTCGATGGATCGCGCTTCTCCCAAGGGCGCCCTCGCGCCAAACATTCAGGATATTCTGCAAGAGGCGTTCGCCTATCTCCGGGCGGGCGAAGCCGACCGCGCGCTGGCGTGTCTTGTCGCCCATCCGCACTTAACCCATGGCCACCCCTTCGCGTGCTACCTGGCCGGGCTGATCTACGTCAATGCCGGAAACGATACAGCGGCCCTGCCCTTCTATGCCCGTGCGCTGACGCTCGATCCTCGCTACGCGGATGCGCTGGAAGGCCGGGCTCGGGTCCTGCAACGGCTGAAGCGCTTCAAGGAAGCGATTGCCGATTATAACGCGCTCCTTCGCATCAATCCCCCGAACGCGGAGATAGTCTACAATCTCGGCGGCGCCTACGAAGGCGCAGGCCAACGCGACAATGCCTTGCGGTCATATGAGCGCGCGCTCGAGATATCGCCCGCCCATTCCCCCACGCTCGCGGCCAAAGCGCTTCTCCTCTATGACGATGGCTGCGTTGACGACGCCCTCGAGACGCTGCGCGAAGCGCTTGCCGCCGACCCTTCTAATGAAACGGCCTGGTACAATTGCGGAGCGATACTCGCCTCTCTCGGGGAGCACGCCGAGGCTGAGAAATGCTTCGGCGCCGCCCTTCGGCTTATCCCGACCTACGGCAAAGCGCTCTATGGCGCGGCCGCCTCGCTGCAAAAGCTGGAGCGCTTGGAAGAAGCGCTCGCGGCCTGCGACACGTTCCTGAAGCAGGAGCCCGCAAGTTTCGAGGCGCTGTTTCTTCGCGGCAATATTCTCTACGACCAGCGCCGCCTCAACGACGCTTTGGCTGCCTTCGATGACGCGCTTACCCGCGATCCCAAGCATGTGAGCGTTCTTTGCAATCGAGGAAGCACCCTTCGCGAACTGGGACGCCTTTCGGAGGCCTCCGCCGCGTTCGACGCAGCTCTCGCTCGAAATCCCAACTGTGTGGAAGCGTTGCTTGGGCTGGGTATCGTCGAGTTCAAAAGCGCAAGGATCGAGCCGGCGCTCAAGTTCTTCGAGAGCGCGCTCAAGGCCGATCCTGCTTCAGCGACCGCCTTTTGCGGGCGCGGCCTGGCGTTGCAATATCTGGGCCGCGTAGAAGAGGCCATGAGAGACTTTGAACACGCGCTCGCTCTCAAGCCGGATCTGCCGGAAGGCCACTCAAATCTCGGCGCTTTGCAACTCCTTCTCGGCGATTTCGAACATGGCTGGGAGGGCTATGAATATCGGATGCTCGCGGGGGAGCGATGCAAGGCGGACCTCCCGCGGCGCCGCCCCATTTGGAACGGCGAGCCCATTTCCGGAAAGAAACTCCTCGTCATCAACGAGGCCGCCCACGGCGACGCCATCATGCTCGCGCGGTACTTTCCGATGCTCGCGGACTTCGGCGCCGACGCAACGGTCGAATGCCGTCCCAACATGCATGCGCTCCTCAAGCAGGTTCCGGGCGTTCGTCTCGTTACAAAAATCGATCCTGCGGAACATTTCGATTATCAGGCGCATCTTTTCAGCTTGCCGCGCGCCTTCAAAACAAGGGCGGAAAGTGTGCCCGCGCAGGTTCCCTACGTTTTCCCGGACCCGGCGCTGACGGCGAAGTGGGCCGACCGGCTTGGAGGAGAGGGGTTCAAGATCGGCATTGCATGGCAGGGGAACCCCGATCCCAAGATCGACATTGCCCGCGCGGCCTCACTTGCAAGTTTCGCCCCGCTCGCAGCTCTTCCGGACTGCCGCCTCATCAGCCTTCAGAAGGGTTATGGCGTCGAGCAGATTGCCGCCTCGGGGCCGCCGGTCGAAACCCTCGGCGATGACTTTGACGCTGGGCCCCACGCCTTTCTCGATACGGTCGCGGTCATGGCCAATCTCGACCTGATCGTTACGGTGGATACCTCCATCGCTCATCTGGCGGGAGCCATGGCGCGGCCCGTCTTTGTCGCCCTCAAACATATGCCTGAATGGCGATGGATGCTCGGCCGCGACGACTCGCCGTGGTATCCGACGATGCGTCTTTTCCGGCAACGCTCGATGGGCGACTGGAAGGGTGTTTTCGCGGACATAGCGGAAGCGCTGAAAACGCTCATCACCGAGAGAGCAAGCAGCTCAACCAGCCATCTTCTTCTCCCTTCGGCAGTCGGAGAGCTGATCGACAAGCTTACCATTTTGGAAATCAAGGCAGAGCGCATCCCGGACCTGCGCAAGCTGGTAAACGTCAGGCGCGAACTCGCTTTGTTGAGCGACTTGAAAAGAAGCCGCGGTATCTGGAGCGCTCGCCTCGATGGCCTGACCGCCGAGTTGAAGCGCGCAAACAGCGCTCTCTGGGAGATCGAAGACGCGATCCGTCAATGCGAACGGATGGGCGATTTCGGACCTGACTTCGTGGCGCTCGCAAGAAGGGTCTATCAGGAAAACGACAGGCGGGCCGTTCTCAAGCGAGACATCAACGTGCTTTTTGGATCGGCAATCGTCGAAGAAAAACACTACTCGGCGGAGTAGCCGCGCAATCCCTCACAGCCCCAAGACCTCTTGATCAAATGCGATCTTGATAGCAAATCAATCGCCGGCCAGCGGATTCGAAAGTTTACTGGCGGGCAGCCTCTCGGTGGGGTAGTGGTGCTAGCCGCCGCATCGGCGGCTGTCCGTTGGCGCGGCGCTCCGATCTCGACAGGTGTTCGAGACATGATTTGCATTGAGCCCCAGAGTAAGCGATGTCACGACCCCTTTCGCCCAAAGAACGCGATGCCATCGCCGAACCTTTTCCAGCCAGCGCGCCCGACGCATCGGACGGTTGCGTGAGCCGCGATCTCGATCCGGCGGACTGGAGCGAATTCCGGAGCCTCGCGCACACCTTGCTGGACGATATGATCACGCATATCGAGACAATCCGGGAGCGGCCCGTCTGGCAGCCGGCGCCGGCGGCAACGCGCGACCGGTTCGAGCAGCCCTTGCCTCGCTCGGGGCACGATCTTCGCGAGGTTCTGGACGATCTCAGGAGCCACATCATCCCCTACGCCACCGGCAATCTGCACCCCGGCTTCATGGGCTGGGTCCACGGGGCAGGCACGCCGGTCGGCATGATCGCCGAGATGGTCGCCGCAGGCTTGAACATGAATTGCGGCGGGCGCAATCACATCGGCCTCGATGTCGAAAAGCAGATAACGCAATGGATGGCCGAGGCCCTCGGCTATCCCGGCGGGGCATCGGGCGTTTTCGTCACCGGATCGTCCATGGCGAATTTCGCGGCCTCGATTGTGGCAAGAACAAAGGCGGCAGGGTACGAGTCACGCTATGAAGGGCTGGCGAAGTCGGCCTCCCGCCTAACCGCATACACCTCGGTGGAAGCCCACAATTGCATCGCCAGGGCGATGGAGCTCGCGGGGCTCGGCTCTGCGAATTTGCGCATGATCGACGTCGATCAATCCGGGCGGATGGATGTCGCCAAGCTGGAAATGGCGGTCGCGGAGGACGGCGCCAGCGGGCTCGCGCCTTTCTTTATTGCGGCTACGGCAGGCACCGTGAATACAGGAGCTATCGATCCCCTCGACCGCATAGCGCAGGTGGCTTCACGGCGAGGTCTTTGGTTCCATGTCGATGGCGCCATCGGGGCGCTGGCGGCCTTCTCGCCAAAGCTTCGCCCGCTGCTAAAGGGGATCGAAAAGTCGGACTCGGTCGCGCTCGATTTTCACAAGTGGGGCCACGTGCCCTACGATGCCGGCTTCCTCCTGGTTCGCGATGGCGATGCTCACAAGCGGGCGTTTGCGATGCCTGCCGCCTATCTGCAGCGATCCGAGCGCGGCCTCGCTGCAGGCGATACATGCCCCTGCGACCTCGGTCCCGACCTCTCGCGTGGCTTTCGCGCGCTCAAAACCTGGATGACGATCGAGACACTCGGCGCGGACCGCATCGGGGACGCGATGCTCGCAAATTGCGAACTCGCGCAGTATTTGGCGCAGAAGGTGCGTCAGAGCGCGTTGTTCGAGCTGAAAGCGCCCGTGGCTTTGAATATCGTATGCTTCGGCGTTCGGGGAGCGCGCGACCGAGCCTTCAGCCGTGAGCTTGTTCTCGACATGCACGAAACCGGCATCGCAGCGCCATCATGGACAACGATCGGCGGCGAGAGCGTCGTTCGCTGTGCAATCGTCAACCATCGCACCACGCGCGCTGATATCGACCGGATGATGGACACCATGACGGGTCTCGCGCTCTCGCGAAGCGAAGCGGGGGGCATCGCGCTAGACTAGTACGCCCCGCGGGAAGTCCTGACCCACATGCTGCTGCCGTCGACAGGACTTCCCGCGGATAAGGCGTACTAGCAATTATTTGATTTCTAGTACAGCTTATCCGAGGCAAGTTCGCTCGAGCGCTTGCAGCGAATGGGGGGCGAACTTGCCTCGGGCTGTACTAG
>JBAVVQ010000221.1:0-4058 GCA_049697375.1 Rhodomicrobium sp. | reverse complement strand
CAGAGCGTGCCCATCCTCAAGCGCCACCTGATCGAACCTCCGCGAAAACGATGTTATCAAGCAATCCCAGAATTAGTTAGCGCGTATGGGCTAGAGGGGGCTCGTTTCAGGATGATGAATCCGGCTGGCGATTACCAGTTTGCCTTGCGGCGTGCTGGGTATCGCGGCGCGCGAATACCTGTGCGAGCAAAAGGAACTCATGGCGCCGTCCCGTCCCTTTGCGCCAAACAAGGCCAATGTGGCGAGAGGGATCGGCCGATACAAGCGGCCGGGTAACGAGACCTGTACCCCGGATGAGGCCGGCCTCAACCGCGACCGCGGGCAGCAGTGTTGTTCCAAGCCCATTGTCGGCCATCTGCACCAAGGTGAGAAGGCTGGTCGCTTCAAATCCTTCGGTGTGCCGCCGCCCGGCACGATTGCAGGCAGCGAGTGCATGCTCGCGCAGACAATGACCGTCCTTAAGCAGCAGCAATTCTTCGCACGAAAGCTGTTGCGGTGTGATGTGGGCTTCGTTCGAGAGGGCATGACCTTTGGGTAATGCCACCACAAAGGGGTCTTCGAACAGTATCGACGTTTCAACAGCCCCGCAGTCGCAAGGAAGCGCCAGCAGCACCACGTCAAGCTTGCCTTGGTGAAGGGCGTCGATCAAGCTCGCGGTAAGGTCTTCGACGAGATAGAGCTTAAGTTGGCCGTAAGCGCGGCGAAGGCCTGGAAGCACCCGCGGAAGCAGGTAAGGAGCGACGGTTGGAATCGCGCCCATGCGGATCGTTCCCGAGAGCGGCTCGCGTGCAGCACGCGCGGCGGCCGCAAGGTCCTCCATCTCGGCGATGATCTTTCTTGCCCGTTCGGCTGTCTCCAGGCCGAGTGCGGTTAGCACCACGCTCCGCTTGGAGCGGTCGACAAGCGGCGCTTCGAGCAAGCCCTCAAGTTCTTTGATACTTGCGCTCAACGTCGACTGCGTCACATGGCAGGCCGTGGCCGCGCGTCCGAAGTGAGCATGATCGCTCAGTGCCACTAAATGGCGGAGATGGCGCACTGAAGGCAGGATTACCATCGCTTTTTCCGATCAGTGTCTGCAGAATATCTCATTGGACCAGCCAGGATTGCAACCCCATAATTTGGCTCAAGCGACGGTGGCGCCGCGGTTTTCGGCTGGGAAATCTTTCATGCGAATAATGGCAGCGATATTTTTTTGGATTGCGGCGCTGGCGGGGGCGGCGCGTGGGGAGGAGCCGCTGGTTCAGAGCCCCATGCTGCGCATCGATCCTGGGATGCATACCGCGTCGATCCGGGGCATCGGCGTGGATGCGGCCTGCAGCCTCATGGTGACGGGCTCGGACGACAAGACGGCGAGGCTCTGGGGGCTGCCGGAAGGCGGACGAGGAGCGCCAGAGTTGCTACGCACCTTGCGCGTGCCCATCGGCGGGGGCAATGACGGCAAGGTCGATGCCGTGGCTCTGTCGCCCAACGGCAAATGGGTGGCGGCCGGCGGCTGGGACGTCGGGTATGTCGGCGTTGGTCATGGCACAAATTCCCTCTACATTTTCGATGGCGTCTCAGGACGGCTTATCAAGCGCCTGGGCCACCTCGGCAGTGTCGTCCTCCATCTTGCTTTCTCGCCCGATGGCAGCCGCGTTGCTGCCACGCTCGGCGGCGGCGAAGGCCTGCGGCTGTGGGAGACGGGAAGCTGGCGGCTTCTTGCCGAGGACAAGGATTATGGCGGCAAAGACAGCTATGGCGCGGCCTTCGATGGCGCAAATCGGCTCTTCACCGTGGCCTTTGACGGTCAGATCCGCCGCTATGGCGCCGATGGGCATCTCGAAGCGAAGGCCGCCACGCAAGGCGGCAAGGAGCCTTTCAGCATCGCGATGCATCCCAAAGAGGCAAAGCTCGCCATCGGCTTTAACGATAGTACGGCAGTTGAGGTTTACGATGCGCGCACGCTTGCGCGTCTTTACGCGTCAGATACCAGCGGCATTCGCGAAGGCAGATTCCATGGCGTCGCCTGGTCCGCCGATGGGGCACGGCTTTACGCGGGGGGACTCGGTTACAAGGTCGCTGGGAAGAACCCTGCAGTGATCTGGCAAGACGAAGGCCGTGGCAAGCGTTCGGAAGCGCCGCTGTCGCAGAACACCCTCAGGCAGCTATTGCCCTGCGGCGAGGGCATCGCATGGGGCGCGCAAGATCCTGCCTTCGGCCTGATTGCCGCGAATGGCGAAAAGCAGGTCTGGCAAGATGGTGTGACCGTCGACATGCGGGGTAAGCTGGGCGGGGCCTTCACGCTGTCTTTCGACGCCAAGCGCGTGCGCTTCGGTTTGGACCAGGGCGACAATGCGGCCGTCCTGTTCGATCTCGCGTCCTTCAGCCTGAGTGATGCTCAGCTGCCCGTACCAGGCCTTGATGCGCCCAAGACCTCCGGTCTCGCCGTTGCCGATTGGGAAAATAACGTCACGCCGAAGCTGAACGGCAAGCCCATTGCGCTTAAGAACTACGAAATATCGCTCTCGCTCGCCATCGCGCCGGACGCCTCACGCTTTGTGCTCGGCACGGACTATCTGCTGTCCGCCTATCCCGCAGACGGCAGCAAGCTGTGGCAGAAGCAGATTCCCGGCATTGCCTCGGGCGTGAATATCAGCGGCGACGGCAGGCTTGTCGCAGCCGCCTATACCGATGGCACCATCCGCTGGCATCGCCTGTCGGATGGTCAGGAACTGCTTGCGCTGTTCGTGCATGCGAAAGACAGGCGCTTCATCGCCTGGACGCCGAAGGGCTATTACGCCGCGTCGCCCGGCGCCGAGGACCTCATCGGCTGGCACGTGAACCGGGACCGGGATCACGCCGCCGATTTCTTCCCCGTATCCCGCTTTCGCGACCAATACAACCGCCCCGATATCGTGAAGCGCATCCTCGATGACCTTGACGAAGATACCGCCATCGCCGAGGCCAACCGCCTTATGAACGCAAAACCGGCGAAAGATATCGCGAACAGCTTGCCGCCGGTGGTGACCTTGCTCTCCCCTGCCGATGGCGACACCTTCTCCGCCGATAGCCTCACCGTCCGCTACACTGTGCGCTCGCCTTCCGGCCTTCCCGTTTCGGAGGTCAGAGCGCTTGTGGACGGCCGTCCCCTGCCCGGCGCGACGGACAAGGGCTTCATTCCGGTCAGCGCAAAGCAGCGCGCGCAGCATTCCGTCTCCGCACAAAGAGATCCGCCCAACGCGGCTCATCTTCCCTGACTGATGCTGGGCAGCCGTTAGCCCGAGCACGGCGCCAACGGCTTTGGAGTTGCGGAAACGGGCGGGAACATCAATGGTGGCGCGATAAGCCAGTGCAGTCACGGCGCCAACGCCAGGAACGCTCATGAGACGGCCGCAGACTGTGTCGTCCCGGACAATCGCCAGCAGTTTCCGGTGCAGCTTAGTGAACTGCTCGGGCAGCTTCCGCCGGGCCTCCAGAAGCACCCCCATGAGTTCGCTCAAATCCGGTAGGCCTTCCCCGAGCTCCTGGATGCGCTGTTCGAACTTGGCGGTGCCGACAACGCCAACCTTGAGACCGAAATTGCGCAGCAGGCCGCGGATATCGTTTTCTATGGCGATGGCTTTTCCCTGAAGGAGCTTTCGCGCCGTCAGCAGCGCCCGCTGCTTCTGGCTCGCCAGCGTCTTCACATGAACGGGCCGGAACAGGTTGACGCGCATCATGTGGATGCCACGGGCGTCGTTCCGGTCCGTCTTGTTGACCTACGCCTTCAAATAAGCCCTGGCATGCCGCGTTTCGATGCACACCACTGGCAGGCCGGCTTCCGCCAGCGCGCTGAACAGCCACTGCGATAGCGGACCTGCCTCAAGGCCAACCCTTACCAGATTTCCAGGCGGGGTCATGCAATACTCGCAGCAGATCCTCCGGATGGCTCGTTACCTTTAGTGCGGCTGAACTGACTTTTCCCTTGCCGCTTCAATTGGGTGCGCTTGAAACGGGTAGCGCGGCGGTGTCTACGCCGCGATGGTCGCAGCAAGATCGAGGGCTTGCCGCTGCTTTGGGTTGGCCTCGGTGGCTAGCGT
>JBAVVQ010000220.1:0-11930 GCA_049697375.1 Rhodomicrobium sp. | reverse complement strand
CGCGCCCGGGACTGACCCCATCGCGAGATACCCAACTACGCGCCAGTCAACGTTGCTCCTGCGAGCGTGGATTTTCGCGCCCGTCGCTTTCGTCACTGCCGCATATAAAAGATCAGTGCCGACAGCTGACAGCGGATGCACACCAAAAACCAGGATCAGCAGCGGTGTCATCACTGAACCGCCGCCGATGCCGGTGAAACCAACCAGGGCGCCGACAAGAAATCCGCACAGAGGATACGCGAAGTCCATCCACCCTTCGCTCTCTAGAGCGTATCCGCTTTTGATGGACTCAAAAGCGCGCTTTAGCTCTTTGTTTTATCGTGCGTCTTATCGGAAAACCGCTTCATGCTTTTCCGGACGCACTCTAAGTTAAGCTCGACGCCGGGGACACGGTGATTGGATCGCCCCTGCGATCTTCAGGATCTTCAATCGATACAGGCAATCCAGCCGCCTCAAACAATCGAGCGATTTCGTCTGCGCGCCGCCGATACTCGGCTCTATCCGCTGGGCTGTCGGCAAGATCGGCGCATAGCCCTCCTGCGAGCATATCGCATGTGATCCGGAAAGTCCTGTGCGGAGCGATGCGGCTGTCATCTTCGCCCTTGGCCGCAATGACAGTGCCAGCAGCGAGTGTCGCTCCCGTCAACGCATCGACGAGCAGGAACGCGCCCGTTTCTTGATAGCTGCTGAATGGATCGAGCGCAGCCGGCCTGCGAAATGAAATCGAAGCCGCGACGATATCGTTCGTGGCGCAACCTTCGGCCGGCTTCGATGACAGCGTGTCGAGGTCGATATGCGCACTGATTGTGATACCTGCCACCGGAACGACATCCGTCGCGGTTTGCAGCAAAAGGCCGTGGGTAGCGCCAAAAGGCCGCTCTGCGAGCCATACAAGGCGCGCTTCGACGCTGTGCGCCTTGACCGGCAGGGAGGCGCCCGAGGCAAGTAGCGCGCCACGAGCCACGTCGAGATCGGTATCAAGGACGAGCACGATCGCTTTGCCTTTGGCGGCCTGGGCGAGATCGCCATCCATTGTCACAATTCGGGCGACGCGGGCCGCGCGCCCGGTCATGGCGTCGGCCACTTCATCGCCAACGCGGACGAGACCTGAGCTTACGGTACCGGCGAGGCCACGGAAATCCTGTCCGTCCCGCAGAACGGTTTGCACCGGCATGCGGAATTGAGCTTCGCCGGAGGAAATGCGGCTTGGTATGGCTTCGAGATGGTCCACAAGCGCGGCCCCCGGATACCACGGGGCGTTTTCGGAAAGGTCCGTGACGTTGTCTCCACGCCGGGCCGATACCGGGATGGCGTGCGCCTCGACAAAGCCAAGCGGAGCCACTGCCGCGAAGAAATTGGCTTAGATCTCCCGGAAACGGGCTTCGCTCCAGCCGACCAAATCCATCTTGTTGACAGCAAGCACGACGCGAGGGACGCCCATCAATGCGAGGATCGCCGCATGCCGCCGCGTTTGCTGCTTCAAGCCATGGCGGGCATCGATCAGCATCACGGCAGCGTCAGCGTGGCTGGCGCCGCTCGCCATGTTGCGGGTGTATTGATCGTGTCCAGGGCTATCGATCAGCACAAAACGGCGCTTTGGGGTATCAAGATAGCGCCAGGCCACGTCGATGGTTATGCCCTGCTCGCGTTCTGCGACGAGGCCGTCAAGCAGAAGACTGTAATCGAGATTTTCCGGAGCGCCGGAGGCTTTCGCCGCGCGTCGCACCATGTCTCGCTGGTCGTCTGGCAGATCGGAGGCATCCCACAGAAGCCGGCCGATCAACGTCGATTTACCGTCATCGACGGAGCCGCATGTGAGGATATGAATAACGCCGCGATCCTGAGGCTGCTGCGGCGCGGCGGTTCTTTTCATTCTCTCAGCGCCGCTCATCAGAAATAGCCGTCCTGTTTTTTGCGCTCCATGGCGCCTGCCTGATCGTGATCGATGAGCCTGCCCTGACGCTCGGAGGAGCGACTTGCGAGCGTCTCGGCAACTATGCTTTCAATATCCGTGGCGGTTGATGGGATGGCGGCAGTCAGCGGCCAGCAGCCAAGCGTGCGGAAGCGAACCTGGCGCATGCGCGTCTCCTCGCCTTCTTTGAGGGGCATGCGATCATCGTCGAGCACCAGGAGCTGCCCGTTTCTCTCGATCGTGGGGCGCTCAGCCGCAAAGTAAAGCGGCACCACATCAAGACCCTCGCGCTTGATATAGCGCCAGACGTCGCGCTCGGTCCAATTCGAGAGCGGGAAGATACGCACGGTCTCGCCCGTACCGAGCCGGCCATTGAGCAAACGCCACATCTCCGGGCGTTGCTGGCGCGGATCCCAGCGATGACCTGGCGAGCGGAAGGAGAAAACCCTTTCCTTCGCCCTGCTCGCCTCCTCGTCTCTGCGCGCTCCGCCTATAGCGGCGTCGAACCCATGCGTATCGAGCGCCTGTTTCAGAGGCTGCGTCTTCATCACATCGGTGTAGAGCGAGGGGGCGTGATCGATCGGGTTGATATTGTCGGCGCGTCCCTTCTCATTAACATGCACAATGAGATCGAGGCCCAGTTCGCGCACTGTCCGATCCCGGAAGGCGATCATTTCCTTTGGTTTCCAACCCGTATCTATGTGAAGGAGCGGAAACGGAGGCTTCTGCGGCCAGAAGGCCTTACGCGCCAGATGGAGAAGGACGGTCGAATCCTTTCCAATCGAATAGAGCAAGACAGGTTTGCGGAACTGAGCGGCCGCTTCGCGGAAAATATGAATGCTCTCGGATTCGAGAAACTCGAGATGGGAAGAATGAAAAGTCATCGTGTCGCCGCCCCCACCGCGTTGCCTGCCTCGTCGTGATCGCAATCTAAGGCAAAACTATTCTCATTGGAACGGCGCCGAAGGGATAAAAATAGTGTTCCATTTCGAGTTTGCCGGACAACGCAAAATTTCTTCATCACGGCATATCTGAGCATGCGCCTTTTTCCAAATGTCCGCGGAGGGTACTCCGTTCCACGTGGATGGGATGAAGATAAGTCTGCATCCCTTCAAGTCGGCGTTTGTTAGCGTCCGCTTCCTCCGCTGGGTCCAGTGCTTGGCGGCGCATTACTCCCGAACGACACGGAAGCCGTTGGTGTAATAGCGAACATTGTAGTCATACTTGAAACGCGCTGCGGATCGTACAAACCGCGTATCATTGTTAAACGAGCCACCACGCAATACGCGCTCGCGGCAATCCTCTTTATCCCAGGCGGAGCCATTTTTCGGGGCTCCGCTGTAACTGTCCCTCCAGCAATCCTCAACCCACTCGGCGGCGTTTCCCACCATATCGAGCAGCCCAAATCCGTTAGCAGGGAACGTGCCGGTCTCAATCGCTTTGTTGAGAGGTATATTCGTGCATCCCAAGCAGTTGGCGCGGTCTTTCTCCAGCGCGTTGCCCCACGGATAAGTTGTTGAGCGTCCCCCGCGCGCCGCATACTCCCATTCGGCCTCCGTCGGCAGCCTGTAAGCATGGCCGGTCTTTGACGACAACCAGCTCAAATATGTTTTCGCGTCATTCCAATCGACGTCAGTAACGGGACGAAGCCCCCGACCGAGCCCGCGGTCGCTGGGTCGATATTGACATCCGCCTTCGCTCACGCACGCGTCCCATTCGTCAAATGTCACTTCCCGGCGGCCGATGTAGAAGGGCTTTCGGATTTCGACGCGGTGAACCGGGCGCTCGAACGCAAATCCATCCGTCGACCCCATCTGGAGACTGCCGGCGGGTACAGGAACAACTTCCGGACAGACAGGGCAGTCGCGGACCGAAGCCGGAGGACTTGGAGGCTGCTCTGTGCTTCCTGGCGTTTCGGCGGTCCCGCTTCGTTTGGACGTATCTTCGGCCTTCGGCGCCGCTCGCCCCGATTTCTGCGCCTGGAGCTGGGCAAGACGGTGTCGTGCAGTTCCCGCGAACTGCCCCTCGGGGTAAGAGTCGAGGTAGATCTGGTAGTCAGCTGGCGATTTACTGTTCTGAATTGTTTCCCAAAAACCGATTTCGACCGCATCGGGCGTTTTGGAAGGCCGCGCCTGCGCCTCACCGGGCAGGATGATGAGATCCTTTGGAGGCGTTGAGGATTCCCAAACCACCTGCTGTTTGCCGGTCGCGCGTGAAACCGCGGTTCGCACACGATCGATAATGGCGTCGAAACCCAGACCGGGCGTCTTCATCGCCTTGATCAGCTCCGCCGAGAAGCTTTCGCCTACCGCAATCTTTCCAGGACTGGCTGCGTAGACGAAACTTATACCCTGGACGGGCTCCTGGGCGGCAAGGCCACGGACGCGGCCAGCAAGGAGGCGGTTCCAAGGATTTGAACGGCTTGCATCCAGGATGACGACGCTGCCCGCCGAACGGCGAACGATCAAAGGGTCGAGCAAGAGATCGGCATCGAAGCCTTCTGCGCGGATCTCGGCCTCAGAGCTAATATTGAAATCGATAGGAACCAGGAAATTGCGCCCATCGTGCTGCACAATGTGCCCGTCGTAGTAGACGATCGCGCTCGCCCCCTTCTCCATTTTGTCTGCAACAATATGCACAGCCTCGGCGATATCGGCCTTCTTTGCGTTTTCTAGATAGACGACATCGAAGCCACCCGTACGCAAGATCTCAGCGACTGCGCGAGCGTTGCTGACCGCGCCTTCGATGGGCGCCGCAGGGTAAGCTTCGTTACCGATCACCAGAGCGACGAGCGGACCCTCATTCGCTGAAGCGGCTTCTTTCGCTAAGAAGCCGCCCGCCATTACCATAAACGCAATCCATACAGCAATAAGAGTGAGCCGTTGTGTCATTTCATTCCCCCTGGTCTAATCCAGCGGTCCATTGACGGTAATCTTCTTGGAGATGAAAAGGGGAAAGGTATCAGCAATACAGATAAGCCGGTATTTTTCGCCCTAAAGCTCCCATCAGGTCTCGCGACGGTGGCGGGACACATGCCGCGTTGAACGCTTCGGCCTGCGCCTTGCCGCGGGCCTTGCGCCGGTCTCCCTGGGCGAGGCGACAGTTACAGTGATTCGTTCCGAGATCACTGGAGGATCGTGCGGTATGTGCTGATCGTCCGCCAATACGAGCTGAAGCGTGTGCCGGCCGGGCGTCAGCGTTATGGTCTTTTCTGTCTGTCCTCCTCCGAAATGGAGATGGTTAGGATCGTTGGGCACTTGCCGGTCTAGGGGAGGTGTATCGGCGTCGACAATGAGGTGGTGGTGCCCGGTATTCGGCTTATTCACTCCCGCCGGAGCAACGCCCATATTTTTGAGACCGAAGTGAATGGTGGAAGTCGGCCGGATCACGTCCCCATTATGAGGCGTTATGAAGTAAACACTCGCTCCAGGAGGCGATTTCCTCCTTGTTGGCGGGGCGTCGGATTGTTGGGAAGCCGCACTTTCCGCGACAAAGACATGCAAAAGCTTCGACATCACAGGGGGTTCGTGCGGGACATGCCGGTGGTCGCCGAGAAGCAACTGTAAGGTGTGCTCGCCGGGACTCAGCGAAAGTTCGGTCTCCGTCTGCCCTCTCCCGAAGTGCAGATGATTGAAGTCGCTCGGAATTTTCTGATCCAGGGGGGGCAGCGCGCTGTCTATGAGAAGGTGATGGTGGCCGCTATTGGGCCGGGTATCCCCTGCGGGGACTATTTCTATCCCACTCGCGCCAAACCGCACAACGGTATTCGGAGGTATGTGTGCGCCCTCCTCCAGGTCCAAAAAGAAAACTTTGGCATTGGGAGGGGAAGGGGTTCGGTCCGTTGGCTGGACATCGCCGGCCAGTGTTGCTGCTGGCGTGATTAGAATAAACGCAAGGGCCGCAAGCAACGGAGAGGACATCGAGTAAAGCAGCCTACCAAAAGGCTGAGCGCATAAAACTCTAAAGCGTCAGCATTGCCGAAGCATCTTGAAGCAAAGCCACAACTCGAAAGAGTTTTTATGCTATTCAGCAACCAGGACCATTTCGCGATTCACAATAGACGGAAAGTCTAATATCAGTCAAGATCGCCTTAAGCGCTTTCGCGGACGCGATGGCTGGGTCACGCAACCGTGATCGGGTCCGCGACAGAAGCCGCAATGGTCGGCCCCGGACGAGCAGGAGATAATAGCCTAACACCTTTATTGAATGCTCTGTAACCTTCTATTACAATTGGCAATCGGCCTGAAGGCGATGCCAGCAATGAAGGTTAGGATTGTAATAGCGCTGCTGTTAAGGCGCACGCTTCTGGGAAGCGTTTTGTCTTTGTGATTGGAAATCCTTCATATACGTCCGCGCTGTCTCTGGATAATACACTTAACGATGCAAGAATTGATCTCAAATGCGTTAAGAGCTGTCGGCTTTGAAGTTCCTGTTTGCCTGAACCTGAGCAAGAACAACTCTTTTACCGAAGCTTCGGCCCAGAAAATAAGGAAGCCGAGGGAGGAAATCGCGGCCATTTTCCCGAACGTACAAATGCAAGTCCATACCTCGACGCAAAGCGAGCAGCTTCCGGAACGTTCGGTCTCCTCACTTGGTAAGGTCTACCTCAATACCGCTGAAACCGGCTTCGATGTGTGGAAAAAGCTAAGCCTCGGCAACAATCGGGAGGAGCTTGAGGCGTTGATCATGGCAAGACAGCAGCGATCGAAGTGCGATCGCGACAGCACACAAGTTCGATGAGCCGCGACCCGAACGGCATCTCGATGGATGACACCATGCAGAGCAGCGCCGCCCTTGGTCCCGGAAGCTTGATTTCGGAAAGTGCAAGAATCCTGGAGCTTGTCTTCCAGGACCCTTTTTATGCTGTGTATTCGGCCGAATCGACAATTACGGGCGCAAAGATCGGCATAACCGAATATTATCCGGCCGATCTCGTTGCGAGAGCACCCAGTGGCGACGTGCTCCTGCAATCCCTCGAGTTGCAAGATCTTTTCAATCTCGGGCGGGATCGCTTCACGGCCGAGGCGAAGGCGCTCGCGTCCTTGAGCCATCCCAACCTTCTTCATTTTGACGGCATCGTATCCGACCACGGCACCGCTTGCGCTTTGCATGGCCCCGAGGTGGGGCAATCGATAACAAACCTCATCAAATCTTCCAGTCAGCCGCCGTCCCAGGAAAAAATTGACGCGAGTTTGAAGCAGGTGGCGCCGGCGCTTGAGCTACTGCATTCCAGAAACCTGATTCATGCTAACATCACCCCAGATACCATTCTCTTGCGGCCTGAGCCGCTCCTGATTCGTTTTGGGGCAACACGAAGTTTTCTGGCCGCGCGGATGCGCAAGGTCAATCTGGCGGTTACGCCAGGGTATTCCGCGCCGGAGCTCCATTTCTCCGATGAAAAGGCGCATGGGCCGCTCTGCGATATTTTTTCATTGGCCGCTGTTCTCTATTACGTCGTCACCGGCCGTCACCCCATCAATGTCCTCGCCCGCGGTTTGGGGCATACCATGCCGCCGGCCGCTGCGTTGCCCACTCAGAAGTTTCGCCCTCAGTTTTTGGAGGCGATCGACAGGGGCTTGGAACTGGAGCCGGAACGCCGCCCCCAGAGCATCAAAGCGTTTGGGGAGATGCTGCTCGGGATCCCGGAAAAGAAAGCGCCTGAAAGCGCACAGCCGGCTCCTAAGTTGACAGCTACCCGTGCGGAAGGCGCGAAGGTCACGGCGCCACCTTCTGCGCCGCCGCCGAATGGCAAATCTTCCCCAGCGGCGAGGACCGTTCCGAATAGCTCGGCGCCCATCCCGCAAAAGCCCGACAACAGACACGATCAGATTGACGAAACTCCGGATTTCGGGAGCAACTGGCACGGCTTGGGAATCGGAAGGCTTCTCGTCCTCGCATTGGTGCTCGCGCTTTTTATTTCAGCCGGTTTGTGGATGCTTGAAGCGCAGTTCAAGAAGCAGCAACAAGCGGCTCGTCTCGACCCCAGACAGGCTGCAATCGAAGGCGTGGGATCTGTTCGCCCCGCTTCCCAAGAGCCGCCGCCACCCGCGGGCTCGAAGGAACGCTCTCCAACAACCAGCCCAGCGGAGCAGACTCCCGTTCCGCCCGCACCGGCAGAACCGGAGAATCGAACCGCGGAAGTCACCAATCCGGGGTCAGAGATGAGGCCCGTCGAAGCCCCAGCGAAGCTTCCACCAGCAGCGGTGGAAATCGCGCCGCCTGTGAAAGAGGCCGAAAAGCCGCGGGCCAAGGAAGCGGAAGCAATCCCGCCCCTCGAAATAAAGCATCCGCAAGAAGCGGCCTCCCCTTCACCGGCTTTTGCGGTTGCCACGGCAATCTGCGGGCTTGAGACACGCGCCAGCGAAGGTCAGCCGAAGACAGAAGGCGCCGACCAGGCTTTGATATTGAAAGGCGCCGACCAGGCGTTTGAGAGGCGCTTCGCGGAAGGATTTATTCAGCAATCATGTCTCGTCCGCGACCTCCATCAAAAGGCGGAGCAACTGGAGGAGAAGATCAAAGAAGCCGAAGAGAAGCGGGACAAGGCGAGGGAGCAACTGGAAGCCCGCGTGGACTCTCCCCCATCTCCCGTTCCCGGTCAGATACAAGGCAATGAAGTTAAGCCGGAAACAAAACCAGAGTCTGAGCGAGAGCGGCTTAAGGCGACGGTGCAAGAACAACAGAGCTTGATGCTAACGCTTTCAGCGGAACGGCAACGGATCGATGCGGACAAAATAGCCGCCGAACAAACGTTGAATGAGCGTCTGAAAGAGCAGAAATTGGCTCGTGGCTTTGAACCGCTGCAAGAGAAAAGCGCATCGGGCGACAATATAGATAAGTCATCGGCCCAACTGCCCGCTAATCCCGCCCCGTTAGCGAACGCGAAAAAGTCAGTGGCCTTGAAATGCTCGGACATCTTGATGCGTCTCCAGCTCGGCGAATCAAGTCAGTCGGACCTTGATGCTCTAAGGCAATGCGCGTTGAGGTAAAAATAAAGGGCGCTGGTCAGGTGGCCTGTTCCGCAAGGAACAGCGGGTTCTCAACGCTAGTGAGAGGAATTCCGAAGGGCCTGCACCAAAAAAGCGTAGGCTTACACCCAACACACAAAAGGAAAATTCACATGACCTCCCCGTCCAATGTCGAGAACCCCGGTTCCGGTCAACTCGGCTTGGCTGGCCGTCATCCAAGGCAAATGTGGGTTGAAGTAAAGAGAAAAGGGCTGGGAGATAAATCTATGAAATGGAAAACACTCGCGAGATTCGGTTGCATACATCTATTGTTCTTTGCTGCTTTATGCTCCGCACGGGCGCAATCGCCACAGCCGGCGCCTGCGGCCGCCCCAGCCGCGCCGGCTCCCGTACTCTCGCTTGAGGATGCGGTTGTGAACGCCGCGACGGCGCTTTTCACAAATGCTCAGCTTCCGCCTGGCGATGAAAAAGTCGATGTTGTCATCGATCCTCTGATCGACGGATACAGCGGGGCTCAATCGACAGCGACCCATCTCATCGAGAAGCGCATCGTGGAACTCGTGAAAGCGAAGTTCCCGCGTTTCCGAATTCTCCCCTTCACCAAAGAGGCGCTGGCGAAGTCGCCGATCGTATTCGTGGGAACACTGAGAGCGATCAACAATGCGACTGTAACCAAGGGACCTCGCGACGCATACTGGATTTGTCTCAGACTCGCGGATCTCAAATCCAACAAGATTGTCTCAAGAGGAGCAGCAAGAGCCAAAATTGACGAGGTCGATGCAACTCCGACGCTCACCTTCGCTGAGAGTCCTGTCTGGGCCGACGACGCAGCGACCGCCGCCTATATAAAGACCTGTCAGGAGACAAAGGTGGGCGATCCTCTGAACCCTGCCTATGTGGAACGGATTAACGCCGCGACGCTTATCAGCGACGGGATCAATGAGTTCGACAATAAGCACTACAGAGAATCGCTGGCGTTTTATCGCACGGCGCTGGGCGCCCCCGGCGGCGATCAACTCCGGGTTCATAATGGTCTTTACCTCGCCAATTGGAAGCTTAACCGGCACGATGACGCTGCGGATGCTTTTGGGAGACTTGTCAACTTCAGTTTGATGACAAACAAGCTTGGGGTCAGGTTCTTATTCAAACCGGGCTCGACGCGCTTTCTCGATGACAAAGCCGTCACTGGCCCCTATTCGATGTGGCTCAAGCAGATCGCCGACCGTGTAATCGAGTCCAACTTGTGCCTCGAGATTGTTGGTCATACGTCGCCGACTGGTCCGATCCAGCTCAATGAACGCCTGTCCGCTCTGCGAGCACAAGCGATCAAGCAGCTCTTGGAGACGGATGAACCTCGTCTTGCTGAACGGCTGATTGCGACCGGCGTCGGCCCGAGAGAGAACCTCATCGGGACAGGAAAGGACGACCCTAGCGACGCCCTCGACAGGCGGGTGGAGTTTAAGGTTCTCAAGTGCGGATGAGACCCGGCCGCTGTAACAAGCGAAACGCGCCGAACGACCCGTCCTCGCCGACCCCGAGACAGGGCGACTGATAGATAAGCAAGTAAATGACGGAAGCAGCGGTTGGAGCGGGTGGTTGTGGCAGGCGACTGAGATGCAGACCGCGTAACGAAAGCAAGGTGGCGGAAGCCTGGTTCTCAGCCGGCCGCCACCAAGTTGTTAGCCCATTTCGATCCAGCGGCCGTCACGTCAATAATCGCGGCCCTCATGTTCACGCCAGCGGTTCACGATCAGCCCATCTCCAATGATCGCCTTTTTCGTTATGCGTCACACCGAAAGGGGGGGCGTCCAGTACGGAGCGCGTCGTCGAGGAGATCGAGCCGGTCCTGGCCCCAAAACACCTCTCCATTGAGGACATAGCTGGGTGAACCGATAGCTTCGACAGCAATGGCGTCTGCGGTGTTCTGTTCGTATTTTGCCTTGGTCTGCTCGCGCTTGGCTTCAGACATAAGTTCCGCGCCAGGAAATTTTTCGGCGTCGGCAAGCTGGGTCAGCGTCGCGTCGTCCGCCAGATTTTGCTCCTCTTCCCACAGGGCGGCGAGGGCGCGGCGCAGAAACGGATCGGGATCATGCCCCGCAGCGGCCACGGCGACCGCGAAGCGATCGACGCCTTCTGCCGCGAATGGCCAGAACTTGGGATGTAGATTGAACTTCAACCCGCGCTTCTCGCGCCAGCGCTGCAATTCGAGGATGCGATAGCGTAGCCGCGCCGGGTGACGTTTGCCGAACGGCAGGCCCCCCGTCTTGGCAAAGACATCGGGAAGCGAGATTGGCTTGTAAGTTACGTTCACGTCATGGCGGCGCACGACTTCCATGAATGGCGCGTGGCCGATATAGGCCCAAGGCGATTGCATCGAAAAATAATAGTCGACATTTTGCGACATGACGGTTCTCCTGTCCGGGTGGATCTGCCAGCGACGGCGCCCGGGATGCAGACGCTACTCATGTAGCAAAAACTCTCGGCCTTCAAAATCCATCATCTCGGTCTGACGCTGCGTGCACGTAAAAAACGATTTCATCGTCGCGCCAAGCGGATGGATGGCCTGCAAAACCGGCTTTCGTGCTGATCGACGCGCTATTGACGGTGCCGGCCTGGATCAACTGCGGCCCTTCCCGTTCTATGTCTGAAAGGGATTTGGCGCTCGGTCTGACGATGGCGATATGACCGGGCTTGTTGTCATAATGGTTGTGATAACTTGCGACGACAAATTTTCCGTCATTGGCGAGGCGCTGGGCCTCAAGGCCATCGCTCACATGCCGCCAGCCATAATCGCGCCCGTCGCTGGCAAGCCATTCATTCTGGGCGTTAGCGAGCAGAACCTGGCCATGCTCCGGTGGCCTCAGAATGTAGCTTCCCAACCGTTTCGCAGCCGCCGCGACGAAGGCGCTACAATGCGTATGACGACCCGGCAGTCGTTCGGGAATTCCGTCAGGAGCCCAGTTTCCCAGTTGACATGGACGCCTGCTTGCCACTTCGTCTCCACCTCCATTTGGTCGAGTTTCTGCTCCAGCCAGTGTCCACGCGGGGAAATG
>JBAVVQ010000219.1:0-13455 GCA_049697375.1 Rhodomicrobium sp. | reverse complement strand
CTCTCCATCCTGCCGCTCTTCGTGAATGCGAGGCCGAGCGTCTTCGCTTGCGCTGCGGCAAAGGAGGGGCGATGCGTCCTGAAGGAGGCTTCGGACCGGGGTCTCGAGCGCCACGTCCTCCTTGGCGAAGGCCTTGGCGGCCTGCTCTGCAGCCTCGATGCGCGAAAGGTCGTTCTCGCCGGTCGGCTCAGCGTGATCGGGGTCGTAAACGCCAAAGAATGTCCAGGCCGTGCTTTCTCCAGGCTGCAGTATCCGGCTCTCAGACTGCAGAATTGCACAAGCACACTCATGCTGCAGCCGAACGCCCGGCAAACTCGCTCCGAAGGGAAGCGCGATCTCGTTTGCGTCCCGGTAGGCAGGCCCGAACAGTTGCAGTGCGTCTGTTGCGAAACTCGCCGCGCCGTCGAAGCAGCCGTGAGCCGTCCAAGGATGCCGGCCATCCTGAGCCATGTTCTGACGGCTCATCACAACTGGCCCGAAGCGCGGATGCGTTGGGACCATATGGTCGATATATTGCGAGGCATAGGCCTCGTTGTTCATGACGAAGCCGCGCGGGCCAAGCCCAAGGTCTTGGATGAAGATCGCGTCGCAGGGGACAGCGGCGCCGCTCGTGTTTTCAACATCGACGCGCCAGAGCCAGAGAGCTTCAGAAGGATGAAGCCATAGCGTCACGCAATGGCGAAAGCCCTGAGCTTCGCCTTTCCACACGAAGCGATCCGCAGCGGCGCCAAAATTCACCTTCGCTCGCGGCCCCGCGGCCTCGACCATGGAAGGGTCGGCGCCGCCTGTGCGGACGAGGATGCGCATGATCCCTCCGCCGAGCGGCGAGCCAAGCACCTGACTGAGCATAGTGCGGCTCTGCCCCTGCTCGTGCTCCAGAGCGAAAACACAGCCATTGGGAAGAACGCTGAAGTCGAGTCCGGCTGCGTTCGTGGCGCGTCTGAGGCCGAGGCCGCTTTCGCGCGGCGTCGTAAAGCTCCGTTTAGGAGGCATGGATCCCTGCCTTTGCGCGTGCGGCCCGGCGGGCGTCCCATGCCGTTATGAAACAGGCATAACTCCAGGAGAGATCGCTCGCCGATGTCTGTGCGCCCGTCGTCTGATCCAGTTGCTCTGATAAATCGCCCGAAGCCGGTATGAATTCCTGCGTCCGGGAGAGAATTGCATCGCCCCTTGCGATGCTTTCCGCGGCGTTTGCCGGGATCGCGGCGGCGAGACGGTAATAGTACTCCGCCGCCCCGAAAGTGCAGAAGTAATAGGCGCCACCGCTGATATAGCGGTCGCCTTTGTACCGCCCGAACAAGAGACCTGAGCTGCGCCCCCGATTAAGGGCGTACTCGCTGGCGAAGAGCTGTTCCAGCTTATGAAGGGTTGCGCGGACGTGAAGGTCTTGGACGCTATGCTGGCCAGTCTCAATCCCGGCATGGAGGGCGCCGAGGATAACGGCGAAATCGAGGGCCTTTTCGCTTTCGATCCCGTCGCAGGGAAGGCGGCTGCGGATAAACCCGCCCGGCTCATACCAGAACCGCTTCAGGAGCCCGCTAAGCCCGCTTGCTTTGTCACGAAGGTGAGCGGCACAGTTTAAACTGACCTCGGCTGCGGCCCAGCGCGCGCCCTGCTCCAGCGCCGCAAACTGCATCAGAACTGTATAAAAATGTTGCCCACGCTCTTCTTCCCAAATGTCGGAACAGGCATCTCCGGCGAAGAGCGCCGTGTAATCGAGGTCGCCGCGGATCAGCTCCTTCAATCGAACCTTGGCGTCGCCATTGGCTAAAGCGTCATTCCAAAAACGCATGCAGGTGAGTGCGCGCGCGGCAGGGCCGTCATGCTGAGGGCGGTTCCAGCAGATGAAATCGAACGTACCGTCGGCGTTGACCCTTGGTTCGCCCAAAACGCGGTCGCCCTCGACCGCAGCAATCTCCTCATCGGGCCGCACATATTGCAGAAAACTTGGGATCATCTCTTTACGAAAACCGGCGTTGCGTTTGAGGAACGCGGGTCCGTTGATCTCCCGAAGACCAAGGCTGAAGCGCACGAAATCATTGAAGCGCTGGATCCAGGTGTCCGCGTTCTCACCGCGCCGGATAAGAATCCGCACGGCGTCCATGATTGCCGCGGAGTCCCGAAGCCAATGGAAGAAATAGTCCGGATCGCCGCTCGAAGGGCTGGCCAGCACCGATCCCTTTATGGGCCGCACCGTCGTTCCAAACCCTGGCCGTTCTTTCACGAGCGACGTCGCGGAAATGCTCTCCGCCAGCTTCGCCGCACAATGCCTGAACTCTTTTTCGGCCCAAATTGCAAGCGGCGTGTCCGGTCCCATCTGCATCTCCTATGAAACGAGCGGACTTTCCTCGAACCCCAGAATGCGCAACCCTTCGCGGATCTCGGGGCAGCTCATGAAAAGACGCCAGAGAAGCCCCGTGCGATAATTCTCGATCATGACGATGATCGGGCCCTGATCGATAGCAAGCTTGTCCGTGGCGACCCAACCAGTCGACTCGTTGAAGGCGTCGGCGAAACCGTACTCGCCCCAAATCTTCGAGCCAAGATCGTAATAGAAGTGGCGCAGCGCCCGCATCGACTCCTCGGGCGTATAGGGCATGCTCGACAAGGCCGCAGCCGGGGCAATCACGCCCTGGTCTTGATCCGGGGCATGCGCGAAGTAACCCCGGTCGCCGTCGCTTGAGGTAAGGCCCCAGCAGTCCGGGCCATAGCCAGCGTAATGATGCGGGTTCCGGACGCAGTGTTCGTAGTTGACGAGCGTGTGGTGGCGATTTTGCTCCCAATAGTCTGCATAGCGGTCTTTGAGCCCCCTCGGATCGAGGCCGAGAAAGGAATAGTGCGAAAAGAACAGCGGGCCGCCGAAGTCGGGGCCGAGAGGCAAGGTGATCCCATAATAGGATTTCCCATTCGTAAACTGGCGCCCCTTGGCCCAGCCCTCGTGATAGGCGGTGGCGCTGACGGGATATGTCGGCGACGAAGCGGCCAGGACATAGGTGATAAGGCACTCGTTCCAGCCATCGATTTTGTGCTGTGACTCCTGGTCAGGCTTGGGACCCCGGTGCCAGAACAGAACATCGCCGCTTTTGGTGTGCCAGTTCCAGTTGACCTTTCTCCAGAGATCGTCAATACGAACGCAAAGCGCCTTCTCCTTCGCATTCTCCTTGCAAAAATACTGTCGCGCGCAGAGGAGTCCCTGGACGAGAAACGCGGTCTCGACAAGATCGCCGCCTGCATTACCGGCCCAAAAGGCCACCTCCTTGCCCGTTGGGCCATCGAGATAATGGGGAAAGACGCCGTTATACCGGTCGGCGGCGGAGAGATAGCCGAGCAGGTCGAGCAGCCGGTTCTGAGCTTCGGCGCGTGAAACCCAGCCCCGTTCAGCGGCGACGATCATCGCCATGACCCCGAAGCCGGTCCCGCCAACCGCGAGCAGATCGGCGCTACCGCCTGTCTGGGAGCTGCTGCGGTCGCGAGCCATGCCGCTCTTCGGATGCGCGAAGTCCCAGAAATACCCGAAGGTCCGCCGCTGCGCCAACTCCAGAAGCGCGTTGTCGGAAATCCGGTCCGGCTTTGCGGCCTCATCGCGGCTCGTCATTTCGCTCCTCGCGGCCCCGCAAATTATCCTAAGACCATGCAGCATATCGCATGATAAAAGCCATCGCATAATAATACGCCAAAGCCGCGGCAAAGCCGAGCGAACCGGGCTGTCCGCCGCCCATGGGCGCGATAGCTACTAAACGGGAGCCGGTTGACGGCAGGCTGTCTCTTTCATTAGCCTTATTTAATATGCCTTAAGGTAGTCCTTAACCATCGGGGGGTATCGCCATGGCGGATGAAAATGCACGGATCGAGAGTCTCCTTCAGGCGATGTCTCTCGATGAGAAGCTGGGCCAGATTACGATGATCCGCGCCGATTTCGGCGATGCCGGAGCGGAGCTGGGTAAGGCCAAGCTTGAGGAAATCCGCGCCGGCCGGGCGGGGAGCATCCTCGACCTTCGGGGCGTGGACCGCATTCTCGAAGCGCAAAGGGCCGCCGTGGAGGGATCGCGACTTGGCATCCCGCTGCTTGTCACGCTCGATGTGCTGCACGGCTACGAAACCATATTCCCGATCCCGCTTGGCGAGGCGGCGGCCTTCGACCCGAACTTGTGGCGACGGACTGCTTGCGCGGCGGCTGTCGAAGCGGCGGCGGCTGGCATTGCGCTGACATACGCCCCCATGCTCGACGTTGGGCGCGATCCCAGATGGGGCCGGATCGCCGAAAGCCCAGGCGAAGACCCTTGGCTTGCCTCTCGCTTCGCAGAAGCAAAAGTGCGAGGGTTTCAGCAAGGCGATCTAGTTCGATCCCAAGCCTTGGCCGCGACGGCGAAGCATTTTGCCGGCTACGCCGCCGTGATTGCAGGGCGCGAATACGCGTCGGTCGACATCTCGGCGCGAACGCTTGAGGAAGTGCATTTCCCGCCATTCTCGGCATCTATCGGCGCGGGCGTGGCTGCGATCATGCCCGCATTCGTCGATCTTGCGGGTGTGCCGATGACGGCGCATCGGGACATGCTCGACGGTGTCCTTCGGCGGCGATGGGGATTTGACGGGGTTATCGTCAGCGATTTCGGGGCCGTTGGCGAACTTATGGTGCACGGGGTCGCGGCCGATGCGGCAGAGGCCGCAGCGCTCGCGCTCAATGCTGGCGTCGATATCGACATGGTGAGCGGCGCTTATCTCGAAGGCCTGCCGGCGGCGCTCGCGCGCGGCCTGATCTTGATGGAGCAGATCGACAGCGCCGTCCGCCGTGTGCTGAAGCTTAAAGCGGCGCTTGGTTTGTTCGAAAATCCGTTCGAACGGGGAAGCCATCCGCTCACGATTGCGCAACGCGAAGAGCATCGTGCGCTGGCCCGCGAGGCGGCGCGGAAGTCCATCGTGCTCCTGCAGAACCGGAATGGGCTTCTGCCCCTGAAGACCGGCGCAGGGCATCTCGCCGTTGCCGGTCCATTGTCGGATGCCCGAGGCGATATGCTTGGGCCTTGGCGGGCGGCCGGTGAAGCAAAAGACACTGTCAGCTTTCTGGATGGGCTCAAGAAAGGCTTGCCGGGTTGGCGTATCGGACACGCAGAGGGCGGCGCTGCTCTCGATGCCGTCCGCGAGGCCGATGTCACCCTTCTTTGCGTCGGCGAGAGCGCCATCCTATGCGGCGAGGCCACAAGCCGGGCACGGCCTACCTTGCCAGACGATCAGCGAAGGTTCGCGGAAGAGGTTCTGGCCAGCGGCAAACCTGTGATTGTGGCGCTGACATCGGGGCGCCCACTCATCGCCCCTTGGCTCTTCGAAAAGGCCGATGCCGTTCTCGCAACCTGGTATTTGGGGTCGGAGGCAGGCGCCGCGCTCGGCGACATACTGACTGGACACGCGAACCCAAGCGGGAAGCTTCCGGTATCGTGGCCCTACGACGCAGGGCAGATTCCGATCTACTATGCTCAGCGGCCTTCAGGACGGCCAGCAAAGGCGGACGAGCACGATACAAGCAAATATCTCGATGCGCCGGTCGAGCCGCAATTCGGCTTCGGCCATGGCCTGTCGTTCACACGCTTCGTCTATGGCGAACCGCGAGCGTCATCGGAAATCGTTCGACAAGGCGACAGCTTCTTCGTCGAAGCCGATATCACGAACGAGGGCGCCGTGGAGGGCGAAGAAACCGCTTTCCTCTTCATTCGGGACCCCGTTGCTTCGGTGGCCCGTCCTCTTCTGGAATTGAAGGGGGTCGCCAAGATGAGCCTTGCGCCTGGGCAGTCAGGCGCGGTCCGTTTCGAGCTGACTTCGGATGATCTAAGCTTTCCGGGCAATGATGGCGAGCCTCGCCTGGAAGGCGGCGAAGTGCATATTTTGGTTGGCCCGAGTTCCAGCCGCACAATGCTAAAGAGCTGCCACGTTCGTGTCTCCAGGGACTGGAGCCGCGACCATCATAGCGAATGATGCATTTGGCTTGCAGTCACCTTCGAGCGAGCCGGTCACGGTCCGCCAAGAGGCGTTTTGCAGCCGCTACTCCGAACTGCGCCGCGGCCTCGAAAGTTGGAAAAATACCGCCCCCAGTTCGGGCGATGGCGTTGATGATCATAAGATTATCAGCGGAGCCAAAGGCCTCGATCACAGTTCCGTCTGGTCCGTGCGGAATGCCATGCTTGTGCGTGATATTCATCCAGCCGCCATATATCTCTTCGGCGACACGCTCCTCAAAGCTGCGCTTATCGGATGTGTAGCCGATGATGATAACGTTCCTTTTGTAGCTTAGCGCAGACATGAAACCGATCTCGAAGGCGGTTCCGACGTCCATCGAAGGTCCATGGAACGGCGACATATTCGCCAATATCAGTCCGATCCGGCCATCCAGGCAGCAATCGAGCATCATCTTTTCATTAGCATCGCCGATGAAACGGATGGCTTGCGCTGGATCTTTCAGGAGGTCAGGCGGCGCTTCGTTGTCTAAGGGAAAATAGCCTCTGACTCTCAAGCTTTGTAAGTACGCTCTTTTTTGCCAGCCAACGTCCCGGGCATTCGGAAAAAAGACGTCGGGACCGGCAAGATAGGCATGAATTTCGAGCATTGCGTCCTCAGCTTGTTAGAAGCATCCGGCGCAGCACGCTGATCGCAGCTTGTCACACATGCGAAGGGCAGCTGCGCCGGGCCGCTAAAGGACTATGCCGCTTTTGTGAAACGGGTTTGGAGCCTCCTTCCGGCTTCACCCGGGAGCGAGGTTTTGAGGATGCGTCCCCTATAGGGCTTGATCGCCCTTAGGACCCTGTTCTCCGCCGCCTCATCAATGCGAATGAACAAGGCCGAACCGCCGCGCCGGATGGCGAGATCAAGGGTCGAATTGAGGAAAAGAAGCCTTGCCATTTCACCCCACAATCCTCCCCGTGAGGAGTCAGGGGCTTTGGTGGTTCTGTGATTGAAAGCCCTCTTCACGGCGCATCGGCCGGAAGCGGTCCGCTCAACGACGAAGGCATCCTCAAGTGCGGTTTCCGTCCGCAAGGTTTTCAAGACTTCATTGGCAGTCCACGAATGATCGAACGCCAATGCAAATAGATTTCCCATGGCTCATCTCGCTTTCAACGTCAATGTTAAGGTGAGTACCCTTGGGGTTTCCTGACTAAATGAGATTTGGGAGCAAGCAAGCGCCTTTTCTATGGCTAGAACACTTACACTTTTGATCTCAGAATTTTTGTTTTATAAGCCGTCAATTTCATGGATTCATTCACCGCATTTAGGCATTTTGGTGGCGTCTATTGCGCCACGCTTGAAACGCCTGGAGAACTGCTTCAGGCGGGTCAGTCTGCAACGGCACCGTAATCCAGGTTTTCGAATGAGATACTTATATGCTTACTTTAGGCCGTTTTACAAAACAAAACCAATTTTGAGAGTATTTTAAGCAAAGCCTCCGTATGAGGCAAACCCGCTTACCGGAGGCAGGTTCAGGTGAGCGCGCCGCAAAACGGCCGCCCCTCTGATTAGCGCAATTCCCTGAGGACGCGGAAGCCGTTCGCTTCATAACGGACATCGCTGTCATAGCGGAAGCGCGACGAAGACCGCACATAAGTGGCCTTGTTTCCAAACGAGCCGCCCCGCAACCCGTGGAGGCCGCAATTGCCTTTCATCCATGCCGAACCGTCAACGGGCGCGCCAAGATAGGATTCGTTCCAGCAGTCCTGGACCCATTCCGCGACGTTTCCGGCCGTGTCGTAAAGACCGAAGGCATTGGGCGTGTAAGAACCAACGGCAGCCGGCTGTCCGTTGGTCCCGGACCCGCAGTCGCTGCAATTGGCTTTTCCGGAGCCGGCTTCGTCGCCCCACCAGAACCGCTTGCCGGAACCAGCGCGGGCCGCATATTCCCATTCGGCCTCGCTAGGCAGGCGATAAACCTGCCCTGTCTTCTCCGATAACCACTTCAAGTATGTAGCGGCATCGTCCCAGCTCAAATTGCCGATGGCGTCGTCCGGCAAGCCTTGACGCTCCGGCCGGTAGCGGCAGGCGCCCGTCTCGACGCAGCGGTCCCATTCTGCATAGGTCACCTCATACTGACCGATAGCGAAGGGACGAGAGATCCTTACCTTGTGCGTGGGCTTCTCATGGGGATGCTCGTTCGAGCCCATATTGAACTCACCATTCGGCACCACCACAAGCGGTGGACAGAAGTCGCAATCCTTGAATTTGTATCCTGCTGGCGATGAGGCGGAAGCCTCGGTCAGCGGTGAAGGCGTAGGTTCTAACTTCGCCGCCTTGGCCGGCGTGTTTTCGGGAGCCGGTTTTTCGGGAGACAGCGGGGGCGCCACCGCGCCGGAATCGCCCTTTTTCAGAAGTTGTTCAATCGTAGCCTCGCGACTTTGTTTCGCCGATGGCGCAGGTTCAACCGCCGAAAAGTCAGGTGAGCGTTTCGCAGAGGGTTCCGGAAAGGGAGCCGCTTCAAATTTCTTCGTCTCCGGCTTCGGAACTTCAGCCTCGCGGGTTGGCCCTATAGCGGGCGCGTTCGACGGGCTCTCTTCTTCTACCTTGGGGTTCTCATCTGAAGCCTTTGCCGGAGGCTCCGGCGCCCGCGGCTTTCTATTCGCCGCATTCGAAGGCGGGGCGAAACTCTCAGAAGCTGGCGGACGGCGCGCGAACGGCTCAGATGGCCTTGTTTTTGGGCCAGCTTGCGGCAAGGCCGGGGCGCGCGTATCTGGCTCCGCCGGCGCCGGCTTCACCGGATTTTGCTCCGGCGGCCGGGTCGTTGCAGAGCGTTCCCTGTCGTCTGTTTGCGAAGTCTGGTCCTGAGTGGCCGCGCGATCAGGCGCCGCAAGGCTCGGCGCAGCTTTCCCCGGATCAAGCTGAGAGGAATGGTCCGGCTGCTTTCTGAACTGTCCTTCAAGCAGCCACAAGCCCGCCGAGACCAGAAGCACCACCGCCGCCGCGAAGGCCAGAAGCTTGCCCATTCCGAAGCCCCCCTGGGAGTCGTCAAGCTCATCGTCGTCATCATCGGACTCGTCGGGTGGGATAGAGGCCGATGGCTTCGGCGCCGCCTTGGCGGCCGGGGAAGGTGAGCCACTTGGCGGCGGAGCGGAAGGCTTTGCGGAAGGCGCTGCGTGAACCTGCGGGCTTTCCGCGAGGCCAGCGGCCATCTGGAAAGCTGGCTGTGTGATTTCAAGCGCCTTCTTTTCCGGAGTCCCGAGCAACATCTCTCCGAACGCCTTCATGCTCTGGGGGCGGCGTTCCGGCTCCAGTTCCAGGCCCCTGTCGATCGCCTCCAAAAACCGAGGGCGAAACTTCTGGGTGGGCAACGAAGTGGCCGGCGGCATGGTATGTCCCATACCGCGGGCGAGGACATTGATGGGGTGACGGCCGGTGACGAAGAAATAGAGAACGGCGGCCAATGAAAAAATATCGCAGAGCGGCCCATGCGCCTTTTCGTCGGAGAAATGAAGCTCAGGCGCGGAATACCCTGGCGTAACCGCCAGATTGACCTTCCGCATCCGCGCAGCCAGAAAACATCGCGCGCCTCCAAAGCGAACCAGCAGCGGCTCCGGGCGCAGCAAAATAGCGTCGGGATTTATGTTGGCGTGGATCAGATTTCTGGAATGCATGAGCTCAAGCGCCGACGCCAAATACTTCACAACCGAGTCCATCGTTTCCTGAGGCAGGGGCTGCTTGGAAGCCTTGATGAAATTGGTTACAGATTGCCCCTCTTCGGGGGCGTGCAGGGCGAGAACGGTGCCGTGATCGGATTCGACGCCGTCAAAGCGAAGAAGGGCGGGGTGGCGCAGGGCTGACAGCGCCCTTGCCTCGGCGATGAAACGATCCCGTCCGAGATTAAAGAGATCCTGCAACTCAAGGGACCGCAGGAGCACATCGCCGGTCGGAGCTCTCGCGACGAGATCGGCCGGGTAATATTCGGTTAGTCCGATCTTTGCGCCCGAAGCCGTCGATTCGCCTGAATACACGATATAAAAGGGATCCTCGAAGACAAGCTCCAGAATTCTTGCATTTTCCGAAATCAGGCTTCCTGGACCAAGGGCCGGGGCGCTTTGCATAGCGTCATCCTTCGAGGGGTTCTTATTATCCTTGGCCTTGAAGGCCCGCCGTCAGCTCGACAGTTGAAGCTGCCGGGGCGTCGCAGTGCTCTGAATACCAATGCCATTCAACTAGCGCAGCTCCCTGAGAACGCGGAAACCGTTTGCCTCATAACGCACATCGCTGTCGTAGCGGAAGCGCGTATTGTTGCCGAACGAACCGCCCCTTAAGCCGCGCAGGCTGCAATTGCCCTTCGTCCAAGGCGAGCCATCGGCTGGCGCTCCTTTGTAGGACTCGTTCCAGCAATCCTGAACCCACTCCGCCATGTTTCCGACCGTATCGTAGAGACCGAACGGATTGGGCTTGTGGGAGCCAGGAGCAGACGTCTGCTCATTGTCTGGAGACACGCAAGTCGTGCAACTGGTCTTGGTGGAATCGGCGCGAGCCGCATACTCCCATTCGGCCTCGCTTGGCAGGCGATAAACCTGCCCTGTTTTCTCCGATAGCCACTTCAAGTAAGCATTCGCGTCGTCCCAGCTTAAATTGCCGATCGCTTCGTGTCGTGGCCCATTGAAAACCGGCCGGTAGCGGCAGGCGCCAGCATGGACGCAGCGGTCCCATTGTTCGTAGGTTACTTCGTATTGGCCGATAGCGAAGGGAGAAGGGATCCTCACCTTGTGCGCGGGCTTCTCATGCGGACGTTCGTTCGCGCCCATGGTGAACTCGCCATTCGGCACCACCACAAGCGGTGGACAAAGTTCGCAATCTTTGAAACTGAACCCGGCGGCCGAGACTATGGAGGCGTCCGGCAAAAGGGGCGCGACCGGCTCCACCTTCGCAATTCGCTGGCCGGGGGTCTCTCTGATTACCGCCTTTTCAGGCGACGCTGGCGCTACGGCGGATGTGCGGCGCTCTGTCACCTGGGGCTTGTCAATCGCGGCCTCACGAGCTGGGTCTAAGGGCGACGGCGCAGGGAAGGCCCTCGATAGAGTCGCTGCCCCTGGCGCAACGCTCTGCTCAGCCGGAGCAGCGGACGCGGAGCCGACAAGACCATCTCCCGCAGACTTGGGCGCCGCAACGCGATCTTGAACGATGCGCGATCTTGGCCATGGTCTGCGGGTAAACCCTTCAGCGAAGCTCTTCTTGAACGCCTGCTCGGCGCCCCGCATCATGTCCTGGACATCGTTCGCCCGCGCGTCAAGGCCGCCAATTGCCGTGGCAACCGCGAAGAGAAACAAGTTAAATGAACGTATCAGAACACTATTCACAGACTGACTCCAGCCATCGCAAGAAGCCGACTGTTACGCCAGTATTGATCTGCATCAATATAGCTTCACAACATTTCCATGTAAATGACGGCTACCTTGGACGCCCCTCAATTGACCGCGAAGCGTTAAGAAGGCCGGCTCTTTTTAATTAACGAGACGGCCTCGGCAGGCTTCACGACCGCCGGTTCTACTCGGCATGTCGATGCGTTTTGGCGTGCAAGTGGTAGTTTTTATGGGTGATTTTCTTGGGGCGGCAGTTCCCCACAAACACCGAAATTGGCTTGGAGAAGACCGGCGGATCATGCGGTATGTGATGCGCGTCGGCGAACAGAAGTTGCAGCTTATGGGGACCAGGCTGCAGCGTGACCTCCGCTTCCGTCTGACCGGCGCCGAAGTGCAGGTGATTCTCATCGCTGGGAATGGGACGGTCGAAACCAGGCAGTTCCGAATCGACGATGACGTGATGATGCCCGGTGTTTTTCTTTTCTAATCCGGCCGGGGCGACTCCCATACCTGAGAGCCCGAACTTCACCACGAACTTCTGCTGAACACAGCTCCCATTTGACGGAGACTCGAAATAAAGACGCGCGCCTTGAGGAGCCGGTGAACGCGCTGCCGCCTCAGCCGGTTGACTGCTATCGGCAACATTGACCGTAATGCGGTCCGACATAACCGGAGGGTTATGAGGAATGTGATCCTTGTCCGCCAGGAGAAGTTGCAGCGTGTGCTGGCCAGGGGTGAGCGTCACCTCAGCCTCTGTCTGGCCGCCACCGAAATGGAGATGCTGCGGGTCGTTGGGAACGGGCTTGTTGAGCGGAGGCAAATCCGTATCGATCAGAAGATGGTGGTGCCCCGAGTTAAGTTTGGCGACTCCCGCAGGCGCGACACCCATGCCCTTCAAACCGAAGTGCATGATCGTCGTTTGTTTAAGGGTGTCGCCATTCTTGACATCGACGAAATAGACGGCTGCGCCTGCGGGCGACGGGGTCGGCCCGCTCGCCGAACCCTCATTTGATCCGCCGGGGGAAGCCCCATGATCATGAGGCGTTTGAGCACAAACTTCACCTGTACTGTAAATTGCAATAACTGCCCCGAGCACCAAGAACGTAACTTTCCGCCCAAGCACATATTTAAGCATCGACTTTCTCCAAAAGCCTGACCTTGTCAGATGCATCAGCCCCACACGACATTTACAGTGCAACCGGAAATCTTAACAAGCCAACTTTTTGAGAAGTAACTCCATTAACTTAAGAATACGTGAGCGGCCCGGTGGAAGCCAGCTCATTTCCATCCTGGACGAACTGCGCGTCTTTGGCGCTCGCCGGAACGGATGAGGCCAAGACTCCAGCTGATTCCGCTCACTTTACGCCCTCCGATTGAATATTCGCATCGTGTTTCACCGGGAACAGCAGCGCATCACGGTTGGTGAGATGATCGGGAAGATCAAAGGAGGACCGCTATGCAAATACAGATCACATTACTTCCAGAGCAGGAAGGCGCATATAACCTTGGTGAAGTGCTGCGTGCATTTGCCAAAGACTACGAAAGCTGGATGATCAGAAGCGTTAAAGCCGGACGGCATACACTCCATGACGAGGCCGGTGACCTGGTCGCTTCGCTTGAGATTACCAAAGGGGCGTCGCATGAACGCCAAAATGCGCTGAGCATGACCGACGTTTGGTATCGGTAACAAGAATGGCCGGGCAACATAATCCGTCCAGCCATTCAACGCCGCTTTGATCTTGACCGGAAGTAAGCGCAATTGCAAACGACAAACATAGCGGTTCCGGTGAACCCACCCCTCTCAGTTAAGCTCCCCAAATAAACTCCCCCATCGCGAGCGTCCCGGCTGCCTCACCAGCGAATGCCGGTTGCGAAGCAACTCGGACATTCGCTCGCGCTCAAGCCGGCGCAGTCATCCACTTCATCCAATCGGGACGGAAGAACAGCGGGCTGATCCGGTCATCGACCCTACTCCCCGGAAACTGTCGCCGCTCGAAACGCCACCTAGATCAACCTGCCTTTAATCGGAAGCGATTAAAGGCGGAAAAGTTGATCGATTCTAAAGTGCTAGAGCAGCTTATCCGCGTCCAAAAGGACGCGGGCTGCTCTAGACCCCGTGGACGGATTTGATCAAGATTGCGCTGCAGGCCAG
>JBAVVQ010000218.1:0-3644 GCA_049697375.1 Rhodomicrobium sp. | reverse complement strand
ATGCGCCAGCACAAAACATGCACGAGGTCTCAACGCATTTTGCAACAGGCCAGAGACCTGCGTCGTCTGATCAATCGCAATCGTAACCGGTTCTGCTTCCAACGACGGCGCCGGCGGCGGGTTCCTGAACAATGATGGCGCAATTTAGCATCTCTTGAGCAGCCCGCCGACTCCTGATCCTTCGCTCTGAATGCCGGTGATGAAGTTCCCTCGCAGCGAAAGCAGGATCAGCGCCCGCGCCTGGGAACGGTGCGAGGTCGTATGAGCTCTTCCGAAGAACTTTTGCTCCCAAAAAGGGTTTTGCATCGAGGCCTCGATAGCTTGGCAGGCTCCGCGGTGACAAAAGCTCTCAAGCTGATGCAGTTTTCAAATCCTCTGACCTGGCTTCCGGCCCGGTCCCTGCGCCTGCGTCTCATTGCACTGTGGCTTGCGGTCGCTGCTGCCTGCGGCGTGGCCGCCCTTCTCATGTGGGAGATGTTTCAGATCTCGGTGTCGGCGCAGGTCGACCGCGCTGACGTGATCCTCGGCAAAGGCTGCGCCAGCATCGCGGAACGCTACCGCTTTTATGCAGAGGGTTGGCGCGGCGGCCAGGACCTTAAGAAAGAGACGCTGAAGCGGGATTTGACACCCGTCGTCAGCCTCGCTTTGCGAGACCTTTCAGGAGTCGAGGGCGGGATCTGGCAGACCGAAGCGGGGCCTCTCGCCTATGCCTTTCCGACTTACGAAGGAGGCGCGGTCAAGACCGACATCCCGGCCGCGGAATTCGAGCGGATCAAGGCGCTTAACCAGAACGCAGCGGAAAATGACGAGGCGCGGCAAGCACGCTACCAAGGCAGGTCGCAAACGCTTCTGCTCCGGGCCTGTCCGCTGCCGGGACCGATCGCTGGTCTCACCTCGTGGAGCATGACGCGGGTTTTCACCGAGGCCTGGGAAGGCTACGACAGCCTTAGAAATGGGCTCCTATTTTTGTTCGCCTGCGCGGTGACCGCTGCGGTTCTGGTCACCCGCATCCTGACAAGCTGGTCCAAGCATATTCGAGCCATCGAGCAGGCGCTGAGCGTTGACGGCCTCGATCTTCCACCCTTGCCGATGTCAGGGGAACAGGAGCTCGACCGCATCATCGGAGCGCTCAACGAAGCCGGCGACCGTCTCGGCGAAGCGAGACGGCAATCGGAGCAGCTCAACCGGCAGGTCGCCACCGCAGAAAGGCTCGCCTCGATTGGCCGTCTCGCGGCCGGTCTTGCGCATGAAATCAGAAACCCGGTCGCGGCGATGCGCCTCAAGGCTGAAAATGCTCTCGCGAAAGGCTCACAGCACACAGAGGCGTTGAACGCCATCATCGAACAAATCGACCGCCTCGATCGTTTGGTGGGACAGATCCTGACGGCGTCCGGCAAGGATCGTGCAACCCCAACGATTGTGGCCATGATGGACTTTCTCGCGGAGACGCTTGAGCCCTACCAGGACCTTGCAAAGGCAAAGGGCCTTTCTCTTCGTATAACGGGCGCTGTGAAAGAAGCGAGGCTTGATCCCGGTCTGACGAGGCGGGCCCTTGAGAACCTGATCACAAATGCGATTCAGCACACGGGCCGTGGCGGTCAAATCGCGTTGGGGGCGAAGCGAGATGCGCGAAAAATCATTATCGAAGTGGCGGATACAGGTCCAGGCGTTGCCCCTGAGATCGCGGGCGCCTTGTTTGAGCCCTTTGTTAGCGGCCGCGATGGCGGCACGGGCCTCGGCCTCGCCATAGCGAGAGAAGCCATAGAGAGCCAGGGTGGCCATGTGCAGCTCGTGCCAAGCGAGGCGGCCGCCATCTTCCAAATCGGGCTTCCGGGCTAGAGACTATGCCAAGGCTCTTGATCATCGATGACGATGACGCCGTTCGCGAAAGCCTTGCCGAGGCTCTGACGTTGGCCAGATTCGAGGTGGTTGAGGCCGCCTCCGGAAGGCAAGGGCTCAGCATTCTTGCTTTGGAGCGGATCGACGGCGTGTTTCTCGATCTGCGTATGCCGGGCATGGATGGGCTGGAAGTCCTGAAGCGAGCCAGGGACCTTCCACATAAACCGCCCTTCGTGGTGCTCACGGCTCATGCCACGGCGGAGAACACCATCGAAGCCATGCGGCTAGGCGCGTTCGATCATCTGACGAAACCCATTGCGCGGACGGAGCTCCTCGGGCTCGCGGAGCGGATCGTGAAGGCTTCGCCTGCGGTAGCCGTAAAGGAGCCGCCACCCTTGGCTGGCATGATAGGCGTCAGCCCCGCGATGCGGGAGGTGCAAAAGCTGATCGGGCGCGTGGCCGATGGCAAGACCACGGTCTTGATTACGGGTGAGACTGGCACGGGTAAGGAGGTCGTGGCCCGCGCCATCCATCGTTTCGGGGATCGCGCTTCGAAGCCCTTCCTGGCGCTGAACTGCGCCGCCATCCCGGCGGAGCTTATGGAAAGCGAGCTTTTCGGCCACGTGAAGGGCGCCTTCACGGGTGCGGCTTCGGACCGCGCCGGTGCTTTCCACGACGCGAACGGCGGCATCCTCTTTCTTGACGAGGTCGGCGACATGCCGCCAGCCATGCAAGCCAAGATGCTGCGCGTTCTACAGGAAAGGATCATCGCGCCGATCGGCGGCAAGCCGCGCGAAGTCGATGTCCGGATCATCGCCGCGACTCATCGCAATCTCGCCCAGTGGGTCGAGACCGGTCGGTTTCGCGAAGACTTGCTTTATCGCCTGAACGTGGTGCCGATCCATCTTCCTCCGTTACGCGAAAGGCCCGAAGACATCGCGCCCCTCGCGTGGTATTTCCTGGGCGAGGCGCAACCTGAACGCAAAGCCTTCACCGAGAGCGCCGAGACGCTTCTGCAAGAGTATCGCTGGCCTGGCAATGTCCGGGAACTCAGGAATGCTGTCATCCGGGCTGCCGCGCTGTCCAAGACGGCCATCATCGGGGCGGATGATTTCGCCTTCCTCGAAGGCCATTCCGCCAATCAGCAAACCGAGCCTCCTTTGCGCGATCTTCCCGGCGCCATCGAGCAATTAGAAGCCGCGATGATCGGCAAGGCCTTGAAGGTCGCGCAAGGCAACCGGGCGGAAGCCGCGCGTCTCCTCAACATTCCCCGCCAGCAGCTTTACGTGAAGCTCAAGAAATATGGGCTTTGACTGTCGGGATCTCGGACGTTGAGTGTCCGTTATCGTGACTCAAGAGCATAAGAACTCCAGAAAAATCCTAGTAAAAACAACCGGTGGAGAGTGGCACGACGCTTGCGCCGGGGCCTTCGAGAAATCGGCGCGCGGCGCCGCTTCACAAGAAGGAGTTTCCGATGACACTCAAGACAAGCGTGCTTTCGGTTTGCGCGGCGGCCCTCCTCGCAGGCCCTGCTCTTGCCCAGATGCCGCCGCCTCCTCCAGCCCACCGCCCATGCAATATGAACGGGCTCCGGTGTACGATCCTGGCCAGCTCCCCGCCTTTAACGGCAGGGTTCAACAATTCACGCTGACGCCGCGCGGCGACATCGACGGGTTCATCCTGACGGATGGAACCGAGGTCAAGACGCCGCCGCACCTTTCCACCCAGGTCGCGGTCACGCTTCGCAATGGAGACGCGGTGACGATAAGGGGCCTGCGCGCCGCCGCGATCCCGCTCATCGAAGC
>JBAVVQ010000217.1:0-2809 GCA_049697375.1 Rhodomicrobium sp. | reverse complement strand
CCGCAGTAATTATCATACCTCTTTGGATATACTGTGCAATTAAAGTTTGGGTCTATGTAAGGCAGAAAGTCGCTAGTTTCAGCCTATCTAACGATACAACTTTTGAAAAATTCATGTTCTTTGTTGTAGGAGGTCCGACGCTCTTTGAAGTGTCTGGATTTACCCTCGCCTTGTTTGCTATACCAATCGTTCATTTGGTTAGGGTAATGAAGATGTGGCTGGTTGTGATCTCGGCGACGTGAAAGATGCATTCCCATTCCACTGAATAATGCACGGTCGGCCCCCACCCCCGCACGGTGCGATGAATTGTGAGCACGCGAGGGGGCGCTCCATATACGGCAGCGGGTTGAGCTTGAATTCGCGAAGGGTGGTTTCGAGATCGCGTTCGTCCATCTGCAAGGTAAAGACACGCTCATGTGGGGGCGCCTGTGATGCTGCGCCGGATCGATGCGAAGCTTGATCGCATTAGCGATGACATGCGCGATCTTAAGGTTCGGGCCACGGCGACCGAGGAAGCCATCGCGGGCGTTAATCGCCGTTTGGACCGAAATGCGCGTCGGGCGCATCGAAAAGCGGCTTGACCTTGTGGAGGCGTGACCGGCTCTAATGCCTCATCCGCCGGAACGCTGGCGCAATTTCCGGCGCAGGGCGAAGCCGTAAAGTGTGAATGGATCGTTTCCGTGCAGGGCCGCGCCGCCATGGTAAATCGGCGCTTGGTTAACAGGAGCGCGCTGGAATTATTTCCGGTCTTGTTTTGCTTAATAATCAGTGTACCGGGCGTGAAGCAAGGAGCGCCGCGCCTTCGATCTGACGGGAAATAAATGCTATAAAGTATTGCGAGGACACAGCTTTTTCTGAGACATGACCCCCCATTAAATAGAATTTAATGCCGGAATTTTTTCATTTACTGGGACGCGCAAAAGTCCGTTAAATATATTTCGGCTTCACAAATTAACGCTTGCGCTGAGCCGGAACGGCTGCGGCGCAGGCTGCGTCGTTGGCGTCCCGTTCGTCTTTTTCCTCATATTTATCAGGGGTTGGAGTGAGCTTAAGCGGCATTAACCTGCCGGAAAGGCGCTTTCGCCGAAGATCTCTCAGAAGAGGGAATGCGGACGAAAGCGTCAGGGAGAGGTTGACAAAGAGATGCCGTCCTTCGCGAGAGGCATACAAAAAGCCAGTTCGCTGGCGCGAAAGTCCGGGACACGTCACCCCAGCTTCCGCCGGAACAGCCAGCTCGCCGCCGTGAGCGTGAAGACCGCGATCACCATCATCGGCCAGATGCGCTCCGCGACCAGCGCCATCGGCATATCGCGGAGGAACACGCCGCGCACGATCACGAGAAAATGCGTGAGCGGGTTCACAAGCGCCACGGGTTGCAGCCAGTCGGGCATGTTCTGAACTGGGCTCGTGAAGCCCGACAGCATCATGGCGGGCATCATGTAGACCATCGCGCCGAGCATGGCCTGCTGCTGCGTCGAGACGAGCGACGAGATGAACAGCCCCACGCCAATGATCGCCAGCGTGAACACGATCAGGCCCGCATAGAGCACGAAAATCGAGCCGGTTAGCGGGATGCCGAACACCAGCGTCACGATCCCGGTTATCACCGTCCCCAGCACGACGCCGATGATGAGCCCCGGCACGGCCTTGCCGATCATGATTTCCGTTGGCTGCAGCGGCGAGACGAGAAGCTGCTCGAAGGTGCCGAGTTCCCGCTCGCGCGAAACCGACATCACCATCACCATGAGCACGGTCGTCATGGTGAGCGTGCCCACAAGGCCCGGCACCATCGTGTTTCGATACTCCCGGTTCGGGTTGAACCAGGAGCGGTCCAGAACCGCGCTGACTTCGGGCCGCTCCTCGCCCAGGACGACATCGGCGGCGTAATTCGCGACGATGCTGTTGATGTAGCCATTGAGGATCTGTGCGCTGTTGGACTTTCGCCCATCCAAAAGCACCTGCACGCTCACCGGCTCGCGCGCCGCCACCTTCCGCGAAAAATCCTGCGGGATGCGGACGACTGCCAGTACGCTCTGGCTGTCGATCGCGGGCTGGATTTCCTTCTCGCTCTTGAAATAGGTGATCGTGGAGAAGGCCGAGGCTTGCTCGAACCGGCTGACAAGCTGGCGCGAACTCTGCCCCCAGTCCTCGTTGTAGACGCCGATGGGCGCGTTGGTGACATCGAGCGTCGCGGCATAGGCATAAAGGAACACCTGCATGATCGGCGGGATGATGAACGCGACGCGCGTGCGCGGGTCGCGGAACGCCGAAAGAAGTTCCTTGATGATGAGCGCGATCAGTTTGGGCGGCATGTCTAATCGAGCCTCATTCTTGAGTTGCGCCAGGTCAGCGCCATCACCACGACGCTCATGAAGGTGAGGATGAGAATGCACGGCGCGAGCACCGAAGCGATGTCGCCCGCGAGAAAGATGGTCTGCAGGGCTTGCACGAAATAGCGCGCCGGCACGAGCGCCGAGAAGGCGCGCAGCGGCGCAGGCATGCTCGACAGCTCGAAGATAAAGCCTGAGAAGAACAGGCCCGGCAGGAAGGAGGTCATCATCGCGATCTGGCTTGCGAGAAACTGCGTTCGCGCCACGGTCGAGATAAGAAGCCCGGCGCTAAGCGCGACGAGCAGGAACGCCGTCGTCGCGGCCAGCAGACTAAAGATCGAGCCGCGCAACGGAATGTCGAACACGAACACGGCGAAGGAGACGGAAATAGCCATCGCCCCCATGCCGAGGAAGAAGTTCGGGACGACCTTGCCGACAAGAAATTCGGGCACGCTCGCAGGCGTCGCCAGCAGCGCCTC